>NZ_POZU01000060.1:0-456 GCF_002914005.1 Campylobacter concisus
CGGAGTAGTTAAAAGCGTAAACGGAGGAATAGCAAGAGCACTTAATGACTTAACAGGAGAGGTAAGACAATTAAGTGTAGGAGATATTGTATACCAAGGTGAAAAGATAGTTACAGAGGGTTCTAACTCTAAAGTAACAATAACTCAAACTGATGGTAAAGATATAACTTTAATAGGTAAAGATACTCTAACTCTAGACCAAGACTCTAATAATAACGAAACAGTAGCTGATATCTCAGCTTTACAACAAGCCATCTTAAAAGGAACAGATCTTAATGCCCTAGAAGAAACTGCAGCAGGTGGTCCACAAGCAGGTGGTAATGGTGGAGATGGCGTAAGCTTATCTTCTACTAGCTTTGCAGAAGGAGGCCACATTAGTAACATAAATGCTAATGTAGGAAGCATAGATGCTTTATCTCTAGCAGCAGGTGGAGATAATAGCTTTGGTGTAAGTGG
>NZ_POZU01000061.1:0-51078 GCF_002914005.1 Campylobacter concisus
ATATGAGATGCGCCAAATAATGCATAAGTCCAAAACATTTTTTCTTTTGTTGTTTTTATTAATTTTGTGATAGATATAAATAAAAATAGTGATGCTGTTACGAATAATACTCTCAATAAATAGCTACGATAAATAAATAGCTGTTTAAACAGGTCATGATTATACATGATCTCTTCGTCGCTATAAAAATGATTCAATATCGTAAAGATAAAATCATCATTGTTAAAATTTCTTTCTCCTAGATACATAACAATTTTAAAAGTCAAAAGAGTTAAAATCACATATATTAAAATGAAAATAGTAAAAATTTTAAAATATGTTCTTAGTTTTGAGGAATTATAAACAGAACATATCAATGAAATAGCAAAAAATAAAAGTAGCCAACTGATAGAGTCGCAGGATGCTTTGAGGATAAGACTGAAATCACGATCAAGGGTTTTGTAAAGCCCTGAAACGAAAACTAGATACTTAAATATCGCCACAATACAAGATATAATCCCCAACTCTCTGGCACTTTTTAACATATATTTTTTTTCTTGTTGTAACGGTTCCAAATTTACTCCTTAAATTAAATTAGTTATTTTATTGTAATTAGTCTAAAAAATATTTAAATATTTTAAATCAGGTTAATTTATTTTAATTTGGTATTTATTTATCTCGTGACTGGCCTTAAAAAGTAGCTAGAAACCGCGCATATAAGCGATACTGCTGCGACAAAGTAAAATGAGTGTATAAGGCTAAAGATGTCAGCGATCTTGCCGATGACCGTTGCGAATATGCAACCATCGTTATACTAAGGCCAAGCATTACGCCTGAGGCTAGGCCGATTTGATTTGGTAAATAAAGCTGCGCAAGTGCGATTGAAGGGCTAAAAGATAGGCTGATGCAGGCACTCACACACATGGAAGCCGCGAGAAATAGCGCGTAGCTGTCGATAAAGAGCATCAGCACGACTAGTGGCGCAGCTATGCTTAGGCTTATTTTGATGAGCCTAACTAGGCCGTATCTATCGGCTAGTGCCCCACAAAATAACGTAGCTATCGCACCTGCAGCAAAAAACATACTTAAATTTACATTTGCAGCCTCTTTGCTAAGACCAAAAATTTTGTTGAGGTAGATGCTAAAAAATGCCGAAAAGCCAAATGTGACGATCGAGCGTGAAAATATACATAGACAAAGCCTCAAAAATGCGCCCAAATCGTCTTTTAGAACGCTTGTTTTTTGTGAAATTTGCTTTTTGTGATTGCCTTCTAGCGCTTTTATAAATTTGCCCTTTTTGAGGTATAAAAGTGTTAGCAAAATTTGAGGTATGATGAAGACCAGCGTCCCTTTTAGCCCAAAATTTCCCACAAAAACGGCGACTAAAATGGGCCCAGCCGCAAAGCCGACATTACCTCCAAAAGAAAATATACTTATGCTTTTAGCTCTATTTTTGGCGTTTGAGGCGTAGTTTACGATACTTGCGGCACTTGGGTGAAAGAGTGCGGCACCGATACCGCTTATCATCACACAGACCAAGATGAGGTAGTAGTTTGTGACAAAGCCAGCGAGGCTCATGCCCCCACCCGCAAGCAGCAGCCCAAGCGGGACGATGTAGGGTAGCTCTTTTTTGTCGCTTAGGCGGCCGATAAGTGGTTGGATGAGCGAACTTGCTAAATTTGTGGCGGTCACGAGCGAGGCGGCAGTAGCGTAGTCGTAGTGGTAGCTCGCGATAAAAAAGGGCAGCATCGCGCCAAGGGCACTTTGGTTTATGTCGCTACAAAAGTGCCCAAGCCCCATTAGATACTTTAAATTTTCCGCCTTTTTCATCTAAAATAGCCCTTTTAAAAGCCCCTTTAAATTTTGCTTTTCGCTGCTTGAGTTGCTATCTTTGCCGCCCAGCTTTTTGTCCAAAAATCTACCTATCTCTTTTTTGACCTTGCCCTCAAGATACTGCGAGCCAACATCGTATTTTAGGTTGTCTGTCGTGCCTGAAATTTTCACGTTTAGATCGGTCTTTTCAAGCCTGCAAACAAGCGGTGCGTTTAGCATTTTTGTGGCAGTATTATAAGTGCCGTTTGTAACCTTTATGTCGCTCTTTGGAGAGCTTAAATCCACGTTGAAGACGATATTATCGCCATTTATGTCACCATAAATTTTGCCGTCTTTGTAAATTTCTTTTGTGATGTCCTTGCCGGTGAAGGTTTTGATGTTGTTTGTGAGGTTTGTGCTGGCTAGGTGACCCTCTTTTAGCAAGATATCAAATTTGCCGACCTTTTGCTTTGTTTCGTAGTCAAATTTAGCATCGCCGTTGCCGTCATAGAGATGATCAAGCCCCAAAGTCTGCGTTAGGCCTTTAACCTCAAAGTTTTTTAACACCGCATCAAGTACGCCGCCTTTGTAGGTTGCCTCTAGTTTGCCCTTAAATAGATCATCTGAAGTGGCTTTTACGCTTAGATCATCCACTTTACCATTTGCCGTTACGATGGCTGTAAATTTACCGTGAAGCTCGCGGCCAGCTAAAAACGCAAGCTTATTTAGCTCATAAACCACCGCTTGAAGCTTTAAGCTTAGTGTGCTTTTGCTCACGTCAAAGCTGCCGGCTATGCCCTTTATATCAGCTAGTGAGCTAAGAAAGTCGCCACTAAATTTTGCTACGTCGCCTTTATAGTCTAAGCTCAAATTTGAGCTAAATTTCTCGTTTTCAGGGAATTTTTTATCAAGCATTTTGCTAAGCGCTGCGGCGTTAAATTTGCCATCATTTAAAGTGATCGTTGCAGTGACGCTTGGACTTTTGCTAAAGATATTTTGTCCCTTTGCCTGGACATTTGTCTTAGCGTTTGCCAGCCTGTCGTTGCCGCTAAGTGCCAAGATCTCTCCTAGCTGCGCCTCTTTTAGACTAAGACCTAGATTTTCATTTTTTATGGTGGCGTTTAGCTTGCCAGCAAAGGCATCGCCGCCTAAATTTAGCTCATCTATATTGCTATCTTTGACCTTCACATCGCCTGCAAGCGCCATCTTTGAGCCTACCTCAAAGCCGCTAACCGCTTTAAATTTCTCAGGGTCGCTAATGAGCAGGGCAAATTTGCTAAAAATTTGGCTGTTTTTTAGGTCATAAACGCCCTTTACATCCTTTAGCTCGCCAAGGTCGCTAAGCACGTTTGCGTCAAAATTTACAAGCTCGCCTTTTGCGGTGGCGCCACCCTTTAGCTCAAATTTCGCCGCATTTTTAAGTTTTGCAAGACCATTATTTATAAGGCCATTTTTTATCTCAAATTTAGCCTCGCCTGCAAGCTTTTTTAGCTCGTCAAAGCCGCTAAAATTTGCGTTTAAATTTATCTCTCCGTCTGCGTAGCTAGGCTGCAAGGCAAGCGCTAGAAGCTCTTTTAGCTTGATATTTGTGGCATTTAGGACTAAATTTTTACTATCGAAATTTGCATTTATCTTGCCGCCAAGGCCGTTTATGCCAGCCTTTAGGTTTTTAAGGGCGTTTTCTTGCATTGTAATTTCGCCGTTTGCATCCACAGTCCCGCTTAGCTGTTGATTTATAAGCTTGCCAAAAAGGGCAAGATCAGGCACATTTAGCGAAAAGTCACTCTTTAAATTTTTACTAGCTAAATCATAAGTCATCTCGTTTACTTTTAAAGTGGCTTCAGGTGCGATGATGAGGGTTTTTGCGCTCACTTCTTCATTTGCAAATTTAGCATTTACGCCACCTTTAAAGCTTATATCTTTTGCTAAATTTAGCCCAAATTCATTTTTAAGAATTTCTTTGTTTATCGCTGCGTCGCTTGCTAAAATTTGAGCGTTAATGATGGGCTCATTTTTCTCATCAAAGCCTTGCATACTGCTCGTTAGATCAAGCTTACCGCTAGCTAAATTTGGCTTTTTAGCAAGAGCTGAGATCTCAGAAAGCTCGATGTTTTTAGCGTCAAGATTTAGAGATTTTGGCAGGTAGTCTTTTAAATTTGCATTTAAATTTATGTTTGAGCCAAGCGCCGTGCCAGCTACCGCTAATTTAAAGTCACTAAATTTACCAGCAACGTTTGCTTTAAGCGCGACATCTTTTTTTAGACCAAGCTCGCTAGCCTTTGCCTTGTCGGCGTTTATATCTATGTTTAAATTCATACTTTGAGCAAGTAGTGAAAGCTCGCCATTTGCCTTTAAATTTATGGCATTCATCACGGTCGCTTCTAAATTTAGCGTGCTAAATCCTAAACTAAAATATTTAAATTTCACATCGATACCGCGAGTAAGTGCCTCTTTTTCTATTTTGCTGGCTATAAATTTATTACCAAAAGAGCTAAAGATAAAGCCAAAAATGCAAAGGATTATCAGCGCCAAAGCCGCTACTATATAGGCTATTTTTTTCATAAAATTCCTTTATATTAGTTTTACATATCATAAAACTTTAGTGCAAGTGACTAAAGTTTTAATAAAATTTAACTATAAATTATTGACTTTTTTAGAAAAAAGTGCTAGAATTTTATCACTCAAAAATAAAGAGTGCTAAAAAAGACAATTAAACCAAAAGGATGAACAATGAACTTTCAACCATTAGGCAAGCGTGTTCTAGTCGAACGCGTAGAGGAGACAAAGACCACAGCTTCGGGCATTATTATACCTGATAACGCAAAAGAAAAACCTTTAAGCGGTGAGGTAAAAGCAGTTGGTACTGAAGTAGAGGGTGTAAAAGTTGGTGATAAAGTTGTATTTGCAAAATACGGTGGTACTGAGATAAATTTAGATGATAAAACATATCTTGTTTTAAACATCGACGATGTTTTAGGCGTGATTAAATAATTTAAAAAGGAAAAACAATGGCAAAAGAAATTTTTTACTCTGATGATGCAAGAAACCGCCTATATGAGGGCGTAAAAAAACTAAATGATGCTGTGAAAGTGACAATGGGACCAAGAGGTAGAAATGTCCTTATCCAAAAGAGCTTTGGCGCTCCAAACATCACAAAAGACGGCGTTAGCGTGGCTAAAGAAGTTGAGCTAAAAGATACTATCGAAAACATGGGTGCAAGCCTAGTTAGAGAAGTAGCAAGCAAGACAAACGACCAAGCAGGCGACGGCACTACAACAGCAACTGTGCTAGCTCACGCGATATTTAAAGAGGGTCTTAGAAACGTAACTGCCGGTGCAAACCCTATCGAAGTAAAACGTGGCATGGACAAAGAAGTAGCAGCGCTTATCGAAGAGCTAAAAAATATCTCTAAAAAAGTTTCAGGCTCAAAAGAGATCGCACAGATCGCTACTATCTCTGCAAACTCAGATGAGAGTATCGGCAAACTTATCGCTGATGCGATGGAAAAAGTCGGCAAAGATGGCGTCATAACAGTAGAGGAGGCAAAGTCTATCCAAGACGAGCTAAGCGTTGTTGAAGGTATGCAGTTTGACCGCGGATATCTAAGCCCATACTTCATCACAAACCCTGAAAAGATGCAAGTTGAGCTAAGCAATCCATTTATATTGTTATTTGACAAGAAGATCACAAATTTAAAAGACTTGCTTCCAGTGCTTGAGCAAGTACAAAAAAGTGGCAAACCACTTCTAATCATCGCTGAAGATATCGAGGGCGAGGCACTTGCAACGCTTGTTGTAAATAAACTTCGTGGCGTGCTAAACATCTCAGCTGTTAAAGCTCCTGGCTTTGGCGACAGAAGAAAAGCGATGCTTGAAGATATCGCTATCTTAACAGGTGGCGAAGTCATCAGCGAAGAGCTAGGCAGAACACTAGAAAGCGCTACTATAAACGACCTTGGTCAAGCTTCAAGCGTAGTTATCGACAAAGATAACACAACTATCGTAAATGGCGCAGGCGAGAAGTCAGCGATAGACGCTAGAATAACTCAGATCAAAGCGCAAATCGCTGAGACTACAAGCGACTATGACAAAGAAAAACTTCAAGAGCGCCTTGCAAAACTAAGTGGCGGCGTGGCAGTTATTAAAGTAGGTGCTGCGACTGAAACTGAGATGAAAGAGAAAAAAGACCGCGTTGATGATGCTCTAAGCGCTACTCGTGCAGCTGTTGAAGAGGGTATCGTAGTAGGTGGCGGTTCAGCTCTTATCCTTGCTTCAAAGAGTGTAAATTTAAATTTACAAGGTGATGAGGCAATCGGCGCTGAGATCGTTAGAAGAGCGCTTCGTGCTCCACTTCGCCAAATCGCTGAAAACGCTGGCTTTGACGCAGGCGTAGTAGCAAATGCAGTTGAGACAAGCAAAGATGCAAATTTTGGCTTTAATGCTGCAACTGGCGAATATGTAAATATGTTTGAAGCTGGTATCATCGACCCAGTTAAAGTTGAGAGAGTCGCGCTACAAAACGCTGTTAGCGTGGCTAGCTTGCTACTAACAACTGAGGCAACTATCAGCGAGATAAAAGAAGAAAAAGCAATGCCTGCAATGCCTGACATGGGCGGAATGGGCGGAATGGGTGGCATGATGTAGCAGCCCTTTTCGAGCTAGAGCCTTCTAGCTCGAATTTATATTTAAACTTTAACCTCACTAAATTTATAAAATTATTTACTCCTTTTTAAATTTATTCTTGTATCATTTTGCTTTCTTTTAGGGAGAATTTACAATGAAATATGATGAAATTTTTAGAGAATACGACATCCGCGGCATTTTTGAGAAAGACTTGACAGAAGATAGCGTCAAGGCTATAGGGCTTGCTTTGGGTAAGAAATTTAATGAATTTGGCGTAAAAACTTTAAGTGTTGGCTTTGACGCAAGGCTAAGTGCTAGCACGCTTTTTAGGTATCTGCTAAGTGGCCTAAACAAGGCTGGCGGCTTTAAAATTTATAGCATCGGCTTACTTCCAACTCCTGTTGGCTACTTTAGCGTTTATGCTGATTATTTCGACGCAAATATCATGATCACTGGCTCTCACAACCCAAAAGAGTATAACGGCTTTAAGATCACTATCAAAAAAGATAGTTTTTTTGGCAAAGATCTGCAAATTTTAAAAGATAAAGTTAATGAGATAATCGCCTCTGGTGAGCAAATAGCAGACGATGAGAGCTGTGAGAAATTTAATATCTTAGAAAAATACGTTGAGTTTTTTGTAAAAGAATTTAGTGAGCTTAAAAATTTCAAAAAGCCTTTTGTCATTGACTGCGCAAATGGCGCTGTTGGCGTGAGCTTGGTGCCTATCGTCAAGGCACTTGGGCTAAATGCGAAAATTTTATATGAAGATCCAGACGGAAATTTCCCAAATCACCACCCAGACCCAAGTGAAAAAGAGAATTTAAAAGAGATATTTTCACTCATTGAAAAGAAGGAATTTGACCTTGGATTTGGCTTTGACGGAGATGGCGACAGGATCGCGGTTATAACGCCAAAAAGAGATATAAAAGGCGATGAACTAGCATATCTTTATGCTCTAAATATGAAACATCCAAAGGTGCTTGGCGAGGTAAAATGCTCGCAAAATATGTATGATGAGATCGCAAAAATAGGCGAAGTTTTCATGGGCAAGACTGGGCATAGCAACATCAAAAAAATGATGAAAGAGTTAAACGTAGATCTAGCAGCCGAAGTGAGCGGCCATATCTTCTTTAAAGAGCGATACTTTGGCTTTGATGATGCGCTTTATGCAATGATGAGGGTGCTTGAGCTAGTTCATAAAGGCTTTGACCTTGACGGTGAGCTTGATAAGATGCCGCTTGTCTTTAGTACCGATGAGATCAAGATAAAGACGACTGATGAGGCTAAATTTAAGATAGTTGCCAAGCTAAAAGAGTGCGTGAAAAACGAGAGTTGTGACCTGCCAAAGATAAAAAATATCATTGATATTGATGGTATAAGGATTCAGTTTGAAAATGGCTGGGCGCTGGTGCGTGCGTCAAATACAACGCCAGTTATTGTTACTAGATTTGAGGCAAAGAGTAAGGAGTTTCTAGAAGAGATCGAGCAAAAAGTAACAAATCTACTAAAGAGCTTAATGTAGCTTGCAAAGGCATTTTGGGCTAAATTTACTCCAAAATGCCTTTTAGAATTTTATTTAAATATTTAAAAACTAAGTTGTATCTTTCTCGCCTAGCTTTCGTGGGTTTCTTTTTTTGTGGGCTCTATATAATACATATTATCTAGAATTTAAATTTATAAAATACATGCGCCTTAGCCTTTTTGAATGTTCATGCGGATAATGCAATTTAAATCCACAAGTAACCTATCTATTGTCGGCATTCTTTTTTAAAAATAGCTCATTATTGCAAGGAGCTCGCCTACTAGCTTACTGCTCAGTCAGATATGCAAGTTTATGTATTTTATGACAATATCACCTACTGAGAAAGCCTACGAACATATTAGTTAAATTTAAAAGATAGAGAGATGGCGTAAAAATTTACGCCATTAAATTTTAGAGTTTGCCGCCTTCAACGACAAGTGATTCTGGATTGACGCTGTCACCATAGATCGGTTTTAGTGTAGCATCATAGTCTTTGTGGAAGAAATTTTCTTTTCCAAGCTCAATGATCTCATTGTTTAGCCAGTCAAGTAAAACTTTGTTACCTTTTTTAACAGCTGGTGCTATCACGTCCACATCACCAAGCGCTTCAACGCCTACAACAAAACCAGGAGTCTCTTTCGCCCAGGCAAAAAGCAAGGCGTTATCATGCGCTAGTGCAGCACCTCTTTTATCAACCAAAGCTGCAAATGTTTCAGTATTTTGGTCGTATTTTGCAAGCTTAATGTCAGGATAATTTTTTGTAAAAAACGCGTCTGCGGTTGTGCCCTTATTTACGATTAGGGTTTTGTCTTTTATCTCATCGATGCTCTTTATTACCGCACCTTCAGGGCTTACGATGCCAAGCGAAACCTTCATGTATGGAAGCGCAAAATCAACAACTTGTGCGCGCTCAGGTGTTTTTGTAAAATTTGCAAGCGTGATATCTACTTTATCAGCTACTAAAACTTCAACTCTACCAGCAGCCTCAACTAGCTCAAATTTTACCTTGCTCTCATCGCCTAGTAGGTCTTTTGCGATACGTTTTGCAAAGTAAATATCATAGCCTTGGTTTTTGCCGTCTTTATCGACGTAGCCAAATGGTGGTTTGTCGCTGAAAACGCCAATTCTTACATATCCGCGCTCTTTGATCTTTGCGATCGCATCAGCTTCGTTTGAAGCAGCTTTTGCCGTGTCGGCACCTTTGTCATTACCACAACCCGTTAGAAAGACGGTAGCGATTAATGCTAATAAGAAAAATTTAAATTTTCTCACTCTTTCTCCTTGTAAAAAAGTTAAATAAATAAGAGCGTTAAATTTTCGCTCTAAACGCATTTTGAAAAAAACGGCAAATTATCTCTTATTTTTTCTAAAACGAGAATAAATTTAGAAATTTCTTCGCGCGATCACTCTTTGGGTTGGTAAAAAATTCCTCTGGTTCGCTGATCTCCACGATCGCTCCAGCGTCCATAAATACGATCTTGTTTGCAACCGCCCTTGCAAAGCTCATCTCGTGGGTGACTATTAGCATTGTCATACCATCTTTAGCTAAATTTAGTATCACGTCAAGCACTTCTCTAACGATCTCTGGATCAAGCGCAGCCGTAACCTCGTCAAATAGCATAATTTCAGGGTTTAAGCAAAGGCTTCTTACTATAGCTATACGCTGCTTTTGGCCGCCACTTAGTTCCTTTGGATAGGCAAATTTCTTATCAAGCAGTCCAACCTTGCTTAGCCACATATCAGCGGTTTTTTCAGCCTCGGCCCTATCTCTTTTTTGTACTTTTAAAGGACCAAGAAGGACATTATCTATGACGTTCATGTGATCAAACAGCTCGTAGCTTTGAAAGACCATACCGACTTTTTGGCGGATCCTTTGCCAATCATTAAATTTAGCATCAATTACTTCGCCATCGATTATTATCTCGCCACTTGCGATGCTTTCAAGGCCGTTAATGCATCTAAGAGTTGTGCTCTTGCCACAGCCTGATGGGCCAAGAAGTACGACCACTTCACCGCTTTTTACCTCTAAATTTATATCTTTTAAGGCGTGAAGCTCTCCATAAAATTTATTTATTTTTTTAAGTTCTAGTATATTTTCGCTCATTTTAGCTCCATTTTTCTTCTAATTTTTTTGATAGTTTTGAGACTGGATAGCAGATCGCAAAATATAAAAAGAATATGAGCGTGTATATCCAAAATGGTGCCATAGGATTTGTAAATACATTTCGCTCGATGATCTGCTGACCGACCTTGACTACCTCCACAACACCGATTAGCACGACGATAGAGGTTGTTTTTATCATACGGCTTAGTAAATTTACAGCTCCAGGCACCAGCCTTCTTGTAGCAAGCGGGATTATGACGTGAGAGTAAATTTGAAATTTACTAAGCCCAAGTGAGGCAGCTGATTCAAATTGATGTTTTGGTATTGATGTTATTGCACCACGCACGATGTCCATCATTTCAAAAATTCCCCACAAGCTAAAGACGATGAGTGAGGCTGTAAATGCTGAAATGTGAATATCAAACGCCTTACTGACACCAAAATAAAATAAAAATAGCCAAACAATCTGAGGCATTATGCGAACGATTTCTAGGCAAATTTTTAAAATAAAATAGATAAATTTGTTTTTCATACTCATAAGCACGCCAAGCACTAAGCCACCGATTATAGAGATAAAGATAGAGATAAATGAAATTTCTGTGCTAATGACTAGACCGTCAAAGAGTCTTAGTAAATTTTGCGTGTCAAATAATATACTAACTCCTTGCATTTCTCACCCTTTTTTCGACATAGCTAAGCACCAGCGAGACTGGCAAGATGATGATGAGATAGCTAATTACTAGCATAAAAAGTGCCTCATCTGTCTTGTAATAAAGCCCGATAAGATCCTTTGCGACGTAAACTAGATCGGCAAGTGCCACGATGCTAACGATGCTTGTCTCTTTTAGTAAAAAGATAATATTTGCACTAATGCTTGGCACCGCTACACTAAATGCTTGAGGCAAGATAACATATCTTAAGAGCTGATTTTTGCTAAGTGCGATGCTAAGTCCTGCTTCTATCTGCGACTTTCTAACCGCCTCAAAACCAAGCCTAAAGCTCTCACTCATATAGCTACCACCAAGAAAGCTAAGCCCAGCGACCGCACAGGCAAAGCCGCTCATCGACACTCCAAGCTTTGGCAAGCCATAATATAAAAAGAAAAGCTGTATAAGAAGTGGCGTATTTCTTGAGAGCTCGACGTAGCAGTCAATCACTTTTGATAGAAATTTTAGCTTGTAAAATTTTACAGCCATACAAAAAATACCGATCAAAATAGAAAAAATGATCCCTAAAAAGGCGATCTCACAGGTAAGCACTCCGGCCTTAACATAAAGCGGATAAAATTTCTCAATAAACTCAAAATCCATAAAACTTTAATCCAATCTGAAAAATGGAGTTATTTTATCTTATAATCATAAATTTAAAACTAATTAGATATGATCTTGCTTTAAATTTAAGCTTGCAAAAAGGATAAAATTTGATCGATCTTTTTCAGATCATCGGCTTTTTAGGGATGATTTGTATCGTGATGGGCTACTTTTTACTTCAGATCGGCCGCCTAAATAGCCGCGATCTAGCCTATCAGATAATAAATTTAGCAGGTGCGGTGCTACTTATCATCTCGCTTTTTGTGCACTTTAACCTCGGTTCATTTTTGATAGAGGTCTTTTGGATATTCATTACGATTTATGGAATTTATAAAATTTATAAGGAGAGAGCGTGAGAGCTTACGCAGAGTGGGAAGAGCAGGAGCTTTTGTTTTTGTCGCTGCCACATAGTAAGAGCGACTGGGAGCCTTATTTAGAGGAGATTTTAGCTAGTTATGAAGAGCTAGTGGCTGCTATTACGCCGTTTGAAAAGGTAGTGCTCATCTGCCCTGATGAGGCAAATTTTTCTAGGTTTAAGAAATTTAAAAATGTTGAGTTTGTTAAGCTTGATACTGATGATACTTGGATCAGAGACTACGGTATGATCGACGTTTATGCTGAAGATGGCGTAAAGAGCTACGACTTTAAATTTAACGCTTGGGGCGGTAAATTTAAGAGCTCAAAGGATGATGCGATAAATTTAGAGCTAGCTAAAATTTACAAAACCAAGCTTGAGCCAGTTGATATGATACTAGAGGGTGGAAGTGTCGAGTTTAATGGAGATGGCGTGCTTTTAACCACCTCAAAATGCCTTCTAAATGAAAATAGAAACAAGACTCTTAGTAAAGAGCAGATCGAGGAGAAGCTAAAGAGTTTGTTTAGCTTAAAGTGTATCATCTGGCTTGAAAGTGGTTTTATAAAAGGCGATGACACAGATAGCCACATCGATACTTTAGCGCGTTTTATCACGCCTGATACTATCGCTTACGCAGCTTGCGATGACGAGAGTGACGAGCACTTTGATGAGCTAAAAAAGATGGAAGAAGAGCTTAAAAAAACTGGCTTTAAGCTGCTTGCTCTGCCACTTCCTAAGCCTAAATTTTATGAGGGTAAAAGGCTTGGCTGCACCTATGCAAACTTTATCTTTATAAATGGTGCGCTAATCGTGCCAACATATAACGACGAAAACGATGAAAAGGTGCTAAATTTACTAGCCCGTGCGCTTCCAGATAGAAAGATCATCGGTGTAAATTCGTTAGTTTTTGTCCGTCAAAATGGCTCGCTTCACTGCTCAAGCCAAAATAGATACAAAAGGGCTTAGCCTTGTCAAGTCCGTTTGATTATGAGTTTAACCGCATAAATAAGCAGGAGTGTACTCAGGGCGAAAATAAGGCCGTTATCGCAGCTGGAGCTTGCGCTTTTTTGCTCGCTCTTGTGAAATTTGCAGCTGGACTTTTTAGTGGCTCGGTCGCTGTGCTTGGCTCGGCGATTGACTCGATGCTTGATTTTATAGTTTCGCTTTTAAATTTATTTGCGCTTAGAAAGTCAAGAAAGCAAGCCGATGAGAGATTTAACTTTGGCTACACAAAGCTAGAGGCGTTAGCAGCGCTATTTGAGTGCGTCATCATCGTTGTGGCTGCTGGATATATTTTTTATGAGAGTATTAAAAAATTTAGCGAGCCAAATTTAGAGATAGACCTTGGCTTAAGCCTTGGTGTGATGGTTTTTTCGGTAGTTGTGACGTTATGTTTGGTGCTATTTTTAAACCAAATTTCTAAAAAAAGTGGCAATCTTATCATAAAAGCAGACGCACTGCACTATAAGATCGACCTTTTTAGCAACCTAGCTGTCATCATCTCGCTACTTATCATTAAATTTAGCGGATTTGTGATGATAGATGCGATCTTTGGTATTGTGATAAGTGGCTACATCGCTCAAAGCGCGATAAGCCTTGGCAAAGACGCTCTTGGTGTCTTGCTAGATCACGCAGCAAGCCCTGAAGTCACAGAGGGGATCATCAAGATGATAAAGGCAAAAGAAAGAATTTCTGATTTTCACTATCTAAACACAAGGCAGAGCGCAAATACCATATTTTTAACGCTACATTTAGTTTTTGACAAAGATATCTCGCTTTACGATGCGCATGAGGTGGCCGACTCGCTTGAAGCTGAGATAAGAGAGAAATTTAGGGATTATTCGTGGCAGATAACCACGCATTTAGACCCGTACAACGACAAAGAAGGGAAATGAGATGAAAGTAGCACTACTTCAACAAGAATTTAAAGGCACAAAAGAGGCAACTATCGCAAAGACGCTTGAGCTAATCGCTGAGGCAAAAAAAGGAGGTGCTGATCTCGTCGTCTGCCAAGAGCTGCACCAGACGCAGTACTTTTGCCAAAGTGAGGATACAAATTTCTTTGATCACGCAAATGACTGGCAAGATGACGTCGCTTTTTGGGGCAGGGTGGCTAAGGATAACGGCGTAGTTTTGGTCACTTCGCTCTTTGAAAAGAGGGCTGACGGACTTTATCACAACACCGCTTTTGTCTTCGAGCGTGACGGCAGTGTGGCTGGCAAATACCGAAAAATGCACATCCCTGATGATCCTGGATTTTACGAGAAATTTTACTTCACGCCTGGTGATATTGGCTTTGAGCCTATTGAAACTAGCCTTGGCAAGCTTGGCGTTTTGGTTTGCTGGGATCAGTGGTATCCAGAGGCAGCAAGGCTCATGGCGCTAAAAGGGGCAAAAATTCTTATCTATCCAACGGCCATTGGCTGGTTTGAGGGTGATAGTGATGATGAAAAGTCAAGACAGCTTGAAGCGTGGGTGGCAGTGCAAAGAGGCCATAGCGTAGCAAATGGCTTGCCGGTTGTTGCAGTAAATCGCGTGGGCTTTGAAAAAGATGATAGCGGCGTTATGGATGGGATTAAGTTTTGGGGAAATAGCTTTGTTTTCGGGCCACAGGGCGAGCAGCTTTTCCGTGCAAACAGCACAGATGAGCTTTGCAAGATCGTTGAGATAGATATGAAAAGAAGCGAAGAAGTCCGCAGAATTTGGCCATTTTTAAGAGACCGCAGGATCGATGCCTACGCAAATATCACAAAGAGATTTATCGACTAAATTTGGAGCTAGAATTTCTAGCTCTTTTAAAATGTAAATTTCTTATCCACTATGCGGACTATCCTGCCGCCAAGCCTCTTTGCCTGCTCTTCATTGTGCGTGGTGATGATGATGGTGTATCTTTGCGACAAGCTTTTTAAAAGCTCCTCTATAATCAAGATATTTTTCATATCAAGCGACGAACAAGGCTCGTCAAGCATGAGCACTTCAGGCTTTGTAGTTAGCATCCTTGCGATGCAAAGTCTTTGCTTTTGACCGCCGGAAAGTTTGCTAGCTGGCATATCTAGGTCACTTATCTCATCTAGCAAATTTACGCTTTTGAGCAGCTCTTCTACTCTTTTTTGCTTATCTTTTATGCTCCCCTCATAAAATTCCATCGCATAGGTCAAATTTCTCTCGACGCTAAAAGGAAAGAGCGTGGAGTCTTGAAAGAGTATGGCTAGCTTTCGTCTTAGCCAAATTTCGCCCTTATCTTTGATATTTTCACCTTTAAATAGGATCTCGCCGCTATATCTGCCGCCCTTTTGCTCTAAAAAGCCATTTAGCGCTGATAGAAATGTCGATTTACCACATCCCGAGCTACCCATTAGGCAGATGATCTCGTTTTCGGCGACGCTTAAATTTATATCTTTTAAAATTTCATTCTCTTGGTAAAAGATACTAAGATCTTTTATGTTTAAAATATCTGGCAATTTTCTCTCCTATATCAAATAAAACTACGGCTGAAAGCAGGTGCAAAATGATCAGTATAAAGATAAGTACAAGTGCCGTGGCGTAGGCATTTTGCGTTGCGACTGACTGGCTTAGGAGCATGTGCAGGTGAAATGGTAGTGCCATGACTGGCGAGAGCAGGCCTTCTGCCTTTGCCATGAAGACGACACCAGTTAAAAGTAGTGGCGCAGTTGCCCCTATAGCGTAGCTGCCAGCAAGTATCAAGATCGATATGATATTTTTTCTAATAGTTGGCAAAACAAGCTTTCTAGCCATGAAATTTTTATCAACGCCAAGCGCAAAGCTATCTCTTAACATCTTCTCATCGATCTGCGAGATTACCTTTTCTGTGCTAACTTCCACAAATGGAAAGACCATCAAAGCAAGCGTAATGCTAGCTGTTAGCAGACTTTTAGGGATATCAAGACTAACGATAAAAAGCCCATAAATAAACATCCCAAGCAAAATAGAAGGAATAGAAGCCATCGTTTGGATGATAAATTTAAGCCCAAGCTTGATCGTGCTAGAGGTGCAGTAAATTTGCCTATAAATGGCGCAGCTAACGCCAAGAAGCGCTGAAAATATCATAGATAGTATCATCAGCAAAAATGAGCCTATGATAGCGTTCCTTATGCCGCCACTCTCACCTAAATTTAAACCTTGCGGATTTTTAGTTAGAAAGTCTAAATTTATCTGAGAGATGCCATTTGCAAAGATGAAATAAAATATCCAAAACATCACCGCAACCACTATAAATACGCAAAGATAGGCGTAAAATTTGACTAGATGATCTTTAAAAGCGTTCATTGTTTTTCTCAAATTTAAAGATAAAAATATTTAGCATAAATATAAAAACAAGCAGGACAAGTCCGCTTGCAATAAGAGCGTGATAGTGCAGGCTGCCAGCTTCACTCATGCCCATTTCAAGGGCTATTAGAGATGGTATGGTCTGAGCTTTTGAGAGCAGGTGCGGAAAAAGCGGGGTGTTGCCTATGACCATCATCACAGCCATCGTCTCGCCAGCTGCTCTTGAAAATGCTAGTATAAAGCCTGAAATGCTAGCTTTTATAGATTTCCTAAAAATGACTTTTCTTATAAAATATCCAGTGCTTACGCCAAGCGCGTCTGAGTTTGTTTTGAAATTTTGTTTTAGCAGATCCACGCTTTGGAGCAAATGCGAGGTAAAAAAGGGCAGTATCATGACGCTAAGGATGAGGCTAGCTGCTAAGACTGACTCGCCAGCGGACATTTTTAACCCTGACTCTAAAATTTTTACAACCGTGTAAAGTGCGAAAAATCCATATATGATAGATGGTATGCCAGCTAGTATCCGTATCATCCAGTCTAGCACGTGCCTAAGCCAGGCGCTCGCAAAAAAGCAAATAAAAATAGTAACACCAAGCGAGATAAAAAATGAAAATATGCAAGCTAAAAACGCAACTACGAAATTTGCGACCAGGATATTAAACAGCCCAAAGCTAAAAGGCTCTGTGCTAACGTCCCAGTCGCCGTTTAGTAAGAAGTCAAAAAGGCTTACTTCTGCAAAGAAACTCGTGGAATTTATCAGTAAAAATCCCACAAGCAAAAGCAAAAGCATGGCGGATAAAAGTGTGAAAGCATATACCCCGCCTTTAAAAATTTGCCCTGTCATTGGCTATTTTACTGGTATAAATCCCATTTTTTCGATAGTCTTTTGACCTTCGGCTGAATTTAGCACGTCAACAAAAATTTGCTCGCTCTTGCTTAGATCGCCACTTTTTACAATGATGAGTGGGCGAGAGATGTAGTATTTGCCATCAACTATGTTTTTAACAGTTGGCTCGACGCCATCAACGTTTAGTGGTATTAGCTTGCCTTTGTTTTGGTTTGTGATACCAAAAGATGCGTAGCCAATAGCGTTTTTATTTTCGATTATTTTTGAGACAAGCGCGCCCATTGATGGTGATTGGATGACGTTTTTACTAACTTTGACATCTTTCATGATCTTTTTTTGAAATACCTCGTGAGCACCGCCACCAAGATCTCTTGTAACTACGACTATTTCGTCATTTGGTAGGGATTTGTCAAGGTCACTCCACTTTTTGTACTCGCCTGAGAAAATTTTGACGATCTCGTCTTTGCTTAAATTTCCGCCCTTTAGCTTTATCAGCTCATTTTCTGGGTTTACAGCCACGCAAAGTGCGTCTATGCCAAGCGTATAGGCTTTCATATCCTTTATCTTTGCTTTTTCGCTATCTTTTATATCGCGAGCTAGCATGCCAAAGTCAGCGACATGATCAAGCACGGCTTTCACGCCAGCGCCTGAGCCACCAGCTGAGACAAAGATGGTGATATTTTTGTTTGGTAAAGAGCTATCAACTTTGTCCCAAGTCTCGTACTTTTCAATAAAGTCGGTTGAAATTTTAGCGATGACTGGAGCCAGAGTAGATGAGCCACTAAAGCTAACTTGCGTTTTCTCATCCGCACCAGAAGCGAAATTTAGAGATAAAAGCAGCATAGAAGCAGCCAACATAAGTGATTTTTTCATAAAAACCTCCAAAATTTGATTGTTATTAACGTTTATAAAAGCTATTGATTAGTTGTAAATTTGCAACAGTTTTTCTAAAACTTAGAACTGCGGTGAATTATACAATAAAAAATGATATTTAAATAGCCGGTTTATCAAATTTATTTTGGCTGATAAAGAAATATAAATTTAATCTTAAGAAAATATTTTTTTAAGTCTTGATTGTGTAGAATGGTTGCAACTTTACTAAAACGGCATGAAAATATCATATTAAATAAGGTAAAAAGCTAAATTTATAGAATAAAATAGCCTTAAATTTTTTGAAAGGATCTTAGATGAAAACTACTTCTTTGGCACTTGCTGGCTTGCTTTTAGCAACAACTCTTTCAGCAAAAGAATTTATTAGTATCGGTACTGGCGGCATGACAGGTACTTATTATCCGATAGGTGGAGCGATTTGCCGTTTAGCAAACAAAAATACTAATGTAAAATGCTCAGTCCAATCAACTGGCGGCTCAGTCTATAACGTGAATAACGTCCTCAAAAAAGAGCTTACATTTGGTTTTGTTCAAAGTGATGTTGTCTATGATAAATTTAACGGCACTGGCAAATTTGACGGAGCAAAAGATGAAAATTTACGCTCAGTAGTTGCTATCTATCCAGAACTTCTTGCATTTGTTGTAGCAAAAGATAGCGGTCTTACAAGTGATCTTGCTTCATTTGCAGGTAAAAAATATAACGTTGGAAACCCAGGCAGTGGCAACGAAGTGAGCACGCTTGAAGTCTTTAAAGCAAAAGGCTTTGACGTTTCAAAACTAGGATATCGCGGCGTTTTAACAGTTGGCGAATGCCCACACGCACTAAAAGATAAAAAGATAGACGGATACAGCTTTGTCGTCGGCCACCCAACCGCAAACATCACTGATGCTGCGACATCTTTGCCGATCGATATCCTAAATATCGAAGGTAGCGAGATCGATAATCTTCTTAAAGAGAAGCCATACTTTGCAAAAGGTGTGATCCCAAAAGGCTCATATGACGGCGTTGATCACGATGTAAATACTATAGGTGTAAAAGCTGTTTTGGTAACTAATAAAGATACAAAAGATGAGGCTGTAAAAGCTGTGATAAAAGCTATTTTAGACAACTTTGATGAGTACAAAACTCTTCACCCAGCACTAAAATCAGTAAATAAAGAAGATCTTGTTCAAGGTCTTTCAGCTCCGCTTCATCCAGCTGCAGAGGCTGCATTTAAAGAGGCTGGTATTTTAAAATAATCCATTTCCAGGGGCTTTGCCTCTGGATAAAATTTAAATATGCAAATTTTTAATTTATATATTTAAATTTTAAAGGAGAGAGATGAACGAAGTCAAAGATAACGAAGAACAATTTGTCGAAGTAAAGACAAGGGAGATAAATAGCAATTTTTACAACTATTTTATTGCGATCGTATGCTTTTCTTGGTCAGTTTTTCAGCTTTATATAGCATATTTTCCGCTAAATACCAACATTTCGCGCTCAATACACTTGGCATTTGCGGTTGGGCTTGTATTTTTGCTATATCCAGTCACTTTTCATAAAAAGGCACATTCTAGTTTGCCATTTTACGATCTAGTTTTTTGTGTGGCAGGCGTTGTTGCTGTGCTTTATCCAGCGGTTTATTTTTATGAACTAGCTGATAGGACAGGGGACTACATCACGCAAGATATCGTCATATCGTTTTTAGCGATCATTGTCTTGCTTGAGGCTGGCAGGCGCGTAATGGGGCCAGCACTTCCAATTATTTGTATATTATTTTTGATATATGATCACTTTGGCCCTTATATGCCAGACATCATCGCTCATCAAGGTGCCAGCTTTGAAAAGATCGCAGGTCATATGTTTTTAACGACCGAAGGTATCTTTGGTGTACCTATCGGAGTTAGCGTTAGTTTTATCTATCTTTTTGTTCTTTTTGGCTCATTGCTTGAGAGGGCAGGAGCTGGGCAATATTTCATAAATTTAGCTTTCTCACTTCTTGGAAAATATAGAGGCGGTCCAGCTAAGGCTTCAGTTATCGCAAGTGGCTTAACTGGCATGGTTTCAGGAAGCTCCACTGCAAATGTTGTAACAGTTGGTACATTTACCATACCACTTATGAAAAAAGCCGGTCTTTCACGCACAAAAGCTGGAGCCATCGAGGTTGCAGCTGGCGTAAATGGCCAGCTTATGCCTCCGATCATGGGCGCAGCTGCTTTTATTATCGCTGAGTTTTTAGGCATGACATATACAAATGTCATGATGGCAGCGATTATCCCAGCGTTTGCTTGTTATTTGTCGCTATTTTTTATCGTTCATTTAGAGAGTGTGAAGCTTGGCTTAAAAGGTATAAATCAAAGCGAGTTTCACTCAAGATTTAAAATTTTTGTAAGCGGACTTCACTATATAACTCCGATTTTGATTTTGCTTTATACGCTATTAATCGCAAAAGAGTCAGCCATCGCTGCGGCATTTAATGCGATTGGATTTTTATTTTTAATAATGATCTTTCAAGAGCCAGTTAAAAAACTAGCAAGTGGCGAAAAAGTTGGAATAAATGATGTGTTAATAGGCTTTGAAGATATATTTTGGGCGATGGTTGCAGCCGCAAAAAGTATGACAACGATCGCTATAGCAACCGCACTTGCAGGTATCATCGTGGGTTCTATCTCTCTAACTGGTCTTGGTCAAGTACTTTCAGATCTAGTTGAGTTACTTGCTGGTGATAATATAGTTATGATATTGCTTCTTACTGCAATGATGTCACTTATACTAGGAATGGGTCTTCCAACGACGGCAAACTACATCGTAGTTTCAAGCCTTGTGGCACCTGTTATTTTATTTTTAGCGCATAAAAATGGCTTTTTGATCCCAGCCATTGCCGTACATCTTTTTGTATTTTACTTTGGAATTTTAGCTGATGATACGCCACCAGTTGGCATCGCAGCTTATGCAGCAGCTGGTATCGCTAAAGCAAATCCTATAACTGTCGGCGTTCAAGGATTCTTTTACGATCTAAGAACGGCGATCTTGCCATTTGCTTTTTTCTTTAACAACAAACTTATGCTAATAGAAAGCGTAAATGAGGGCGATCCGCTTGATTCAAAAGGGATCGTTTGGATGAGCAATCCGCTTGAAATTTTACTTGTCTTTGGTATGGCAATCGTGGGAATGTTTGCTTTTTCAAGCTTACTTCAAGGCTACTATGTCACAAAGCTTAGAATTTGGGAGCGTATTCTTTTGATTCCAGTTGTGCCACTAGCTCTTGTACCAAATATATGTGTGAAATTTAATCTTATACCAAACGAATACACTGCTTATATCGTAGCTGCTGTACTTTATGGATTTGTTTTTATGACTCAATGGGGCATTAAAGACAAGCCGCTTGATCAAATAAAAATAATCTAATCTTAGGCAAGATCACTCTTGCCTAAATTTCTAATATAAATTTTTTAGACTACCTTTATACTTTGAGTAATTTCTATTTAAAATAAGTGTTTTTTGGATTTTTTGTTTAAGGATATTGATGTAATAAATTTAAATGAGAAATTTTTAGGCTCGAAAGCCTAAAAATTATAGTTGTTTTGAGCGTCTTAGATCGCCTGCAAATTCGCAAGACATCTTATCGCCTAATTCGCAGCCTTTTACTAAAAATTCATAAGCTTTTTTAAATTCTTTAGCTTCTATCAAGATAGAACCTACCATCTCACAAGAATATCCATCATTCTTATCACAAGCTTTATTAAAAAGTTCTCTTGCTTTTTGCGGCTCAGTATTTAGATAAAGCCCACCAGCTGCCGAGCAACCTTCAACCTCGCCAGCTTCGCAAGCTTTATTATAGTACTCTAAGGCCTTGCTTGGATTAGGTAGAGCTGTTTTTCCTAGTTGGTAAATCGCTCCAACTTTTACGCAAGATTTTACGTCATTAGCTAAACATCCTGCTTCAAATTTAGCCAAAGCTTCTTTAAAATTTGAACCAGCATACGCTTTTAAGCCATCTTCAAAATCGCCTGCGAAAGCACAAGCAGCTAAGATTGAGATAAAAATCATTTTTTTCATTGAAATTCCCTTTTTGTGAATTAACATGCAATTTTAGCATATTAATTTTTACACTTACTTGATGAAAATAAATTACGCTCTTAAAATTCTTTCTTGCTCTTTATAATCAGGCATGATACGTTCTATAAATTTATAAAAGCTGCTTTGATGATGCGGATAGAGTAGGTGTGTTAGCTCATGAAGCACTACGTAGCGCACGGCTGAGATGGGCTTTTCGATGAGCCTTAAACTTAAGTTTATATATCCTTTTTTGTGATTGCAGCTGCCCCAGCGAGTTTTGCTATTTCGTATGACGATGCGCTTGATTGGCTTATTTATAAAAGGCTGAAAATGGCTTACAAGCTCTAAAAATAGCTCTTTTGCTCTTACTTTTTTAAAACACTCAAGGCTTTTTAAATTTGGCGTAAAGACAAACTCGCCATCAAAAAATGGCTCTTTAAAATTTTCATCAAATTTTATCTTATAAACTTGTCCAAGAAATTTCATCTCATCATCTTTTGGCAAATTTACAAGAGCTTTTTTGTAAGTATTTTCAAGCCAAATTTTATGCATCTCAAGAAAGCTAAGAGCTATCTTTTGTGTGCTGTAAAATGGCATAGATAGCGTGATCTTAGCGTCCTTGCCAACTCTTAAACGCATGGATTTTACATTTGTTTTAAAATTTATTAAAACGCTTAGCCCATAAAAGTCTAAATTTATGCTCTTTTGCTTTAAACTAGGCGTTTTTCTTGCCATTTTTTGCTTCTCCAACGCCATGTATTTGCAAGGCCTCTTAGCCATTCATCAGCACAAAACCCTATCCAAACGCCGATAATTCCCCAGCCAAGGTAGATGCCTAAGAAATATCCAAGTGGCAGCGAAAGCCCCCACATAAAGATAAGGCCAGTCGCAAGAGGAAATTTTGCATCACCGCTTGCACGAAGGGCATTTACGATGACTATGTTAAAGGTTCTACCCGCTTCAAGAAATATCGAAAGTGTAAAAAGCGGTAGCATGATCGCACGTAAATTTTCGTTTAAATTTAGTGCGTCCATGATTTGATGCTTTAGCGCATAAGCTATAAGTACGACTACTAGCGTTATAAAAACGCCGAGTCTTAGCGCCTTAAATGTCCTTGTATAGGCCTCGTTAAACTCACTTGCTCCAACTAAATGTCCTACAATGACCTCGTTTGCCACGCTAATGCTTGCTCCACAAAGCAAGATAAGAAGCGTGATCTGAAAGTAGATAGTTTGCACGCTAAGGCTAGCCTCGCCCATGCTTGCCACAAAGCCAAAAGCGACCATGTATTGTGCCATCCAGAGTAAATTTTCGCCTGCACTTGGAAGGCCGATTGAGAGGATTTTCTTTAAAATTTCAAATGGCACGACAAGTAGCTTTTTAAAGTAAATTTTAACTTTTGCCTTTTGACTTAGCATATAAGCTAGCACAAAAATGCCTACTAATCTGCCAACAAGTGTCGAGAGAGCGACTCCTTGTAGGCCTAAATTTGGTAGATTAAACCAACCAAAAAGGGAGATAGCATTGCCTAAAATCGTAATTACGTTCATTAAAACTGAAGTTAGCATAACAGCAGTTGCTAGGTTATAAACACGAAGTACCGCAGCTAGCACCATTCCGATACCATCAAAGAGCAAGGCAAAACCAAGGATATGCAGGTATGAGAAGCTATCATTTATAAGCTCTTTTGGCACGTTTAGTAAATTTAAGATGTTGTAGCCAAAGACGTAGATGACGATAGCTGAGAAGATACCAAAGAGCGTATTTGACGTGATACTTGCGTGTATGACGTTTGAAGCAAGATCGTTCTTTTTAGCTCCCAGTGCTTGGGCTACTACTACCGAACAGCCAATGCTTAGAAAGTTAAAAATAGTCATAAAAAGATCCATCACTTGGTTGCCTGCACCCATGGCGCCAACTAGGTGCACGCTCACTTTCGTTACCATGTAGGTGTTGATGATAAGCGTAATGAAGTGTAAAAACATATCCAAAAATATCGGAACTACGAGTTTTCTCATAGATAAGTTCATTAAATTTTCCTTAATTATTTTAAAAATTTTGGCGATTATAGCCAAAATTAGGTTTTAGCTCCCTTTTGATATAATCGCGAGAAATTTAAAAAATGAGAGAAAAATGGCATTAATCGACCTGATAGGCGTAAGTAAAAAATTTGGTGCAAATGAGATTTTAAACGCTGTAAATTTTAGTGTAAATGAAAATGAAAAAATAGCGATCATCGGTAAAAATGGCAGCGGTAAAAGCACGCTTATGAAGATCATCTCTGGCGAAGTGGCAGCTGATAGTGGCAGACGCATAGTGCAAAGCCTAATAAGCGTCGAGATGCTAGCTCAAACTCCAAATTTTAACGCAACTTTTACCGTAAGGCAGGCACTAAATAACGAGCTAAAAGAGATATTTGATGCGATAAGCGAGTATGAAAAAAGTGGCGTCTTGCTAGCAAATGATCCTGAAAACAAAGAAATTTTAAAAGAGCAAGAGAGGCTTTTAAAATTTATAGAGGCAAAGGATGGCTGGAATATCGAGTACAAGATCGAGCGAATTTTGCAAGAATTTAAGCTAAAAGAGTATGAAAATAGACCCATTTGCTCGCTAAGTGGCGGCGAGATCAGACGCGTAGCACTGGGTGCTCTCATCCTTAAAAAGCCAGATGTCTTGCTGCTTGACGAGCCGACAAACCACCTTGATGTCTATATGGTCAAATTTCTTGAGGATATGCTAAAGAGCTCAAATCAAAGCATAGTTTTTATAAGCCACGATAGGTATTTTATCGATGCACTGGCAACCAGGTGCGTTGAGGTCGAGGATGCAAGCTTAAAAAATTTCGAGGGCGGATATGCAAACTATCTAACCAAAAAAGAGGAAATTTTAGCAAGCCTTGCAAAGTCGCATGAAACGCTACTAAAGCAGCTAAAAGCTGAAGAGGAGTGGCTAAGGCGCGGCGTAAAAGCTAGACTAAAACGAAATGAAGGCAGAAAAGAGCGAGTGCTCGCCATGCGCGAGGAGGCCAAGAAAAACCCAGGCGTGATAAGACGCGTGAGGCTTGAGCTTGAGCGCGCGAGTAAAAATTTCAACCAAACGCAGAGCCAAAACCGCAAAAAAATGCTCTTTGAGTTTAAAAATTTAAGCAAAAGCATAGATGGTAAGGTGCTTTTTGAAAAATTTGACGCAAGAGTTTTGCAAGGCGAGAGGATCGCCATAGTCGGGCGAAATGGTAGCGGCAAAAGCACGCTACTTAAAATTTTGCTAGGGCTTGAAAAGCAAAGTAGCGGCGAGATAAAAAGAGGCGAGGTGAGCATCGGCTACTTTGATCAAGCTAGAAATGTCCTTGATGATGAGAAGAGCCTTATAGAGACATTTTGCCCAAATGGCGGCGATCACGTGCTGGTTCGTGGGCGAAATATGCACGTATATGGTTATCTTAAAAATTTCCTCTTTCCAAAGGAATTTCTAGACAAAAAGATAGGTGTTTTAAGTGGCGGCGAGAAAAACCGCGTGGCACTCGCACTTCTTTTTACTAAAACTTACGATGTGCTGGTCCTTGACGAGCCGACAAACGATCTAGATATCGCAACTATAAACATCTTAGAAGACTACTTGCAAAGCTTTGAGGGAGCGATCTTACTAGTTAGCCACGATAGATATTTTGTTGATAAGATGGCAAATAAGCTTTGGGCGTTTGAGGGCACAAAGATAAATGTCTTACATGAAGAGTATAGCGTTTATTTGGAACTTGAAGATGAGCTAAAAGAGCTTGATAAATTTGAAAAAGAGCTCTCAAATAGTCAAAATGAAGCCAAGCAAAAGAGTAAAACTAGCGCAAAGCTAAGCTACAAACAAACACAAATTTTAAGCACATATCCAGATAAAATTTCAGCTCTTGAAGCAAGAGTGGCTGAGCTAAATGAGGGGCTTAGCGATCCTAAAATTTATCAAGAAGTGGGACTTACCAAGCTTTATGAAGAGCTTGAAAAGGCAAAAGCCGAGCTTGAAAGCCTAGAAAATGAGTATTTTGAAGTTTTAGAGATCGCCGAGGAGCTAGAGTAGCTTGAAAAAGATCGGTGTAGGATAAGCGCGCTAAATACGAGAGTTGTTAGACAAAATTTAGCCACAAGCATGAGCCTTTTGATAGGTAAAGAGAGATTTAGTGGGGTGTTTTCACCAGAGATAGAAAAATATGAAGTAGGCGATCTAGTCCAGATAAAATATAAAAGAGTTGGGTTTTTAAATAAGATAGATAGCATTAGGCTAATCGCGACAAATAGAGAAAATTCGGACTTATATGAAAGGTTGAAAAATTTATTTTATATGATTATGTTTTTTTGCTTTTCTCTTTTTTTGTTGATGGTGATTTATTATGGGGTTTTGAAGAAATTTAGTATTATTGGAGCTATTTTGGCATTATATGTTGTTTGGCTATTAAATACAGTAGTTAGAGTAGTATATTATCAGTTTTTGATTTTTAGATATTTTATATTTGGATAGGTGTTTTGAAATTTAAATACATGAAAGGTTTGCGGCATGATGAGGTCGCTAAATTTGTTTAAAACGGAGCTAAAATGTTAAAAAAACATCCGCTAATCTCTGTAGTGATCGCCATTGTTGTGATATTTTTTGCTACCTACTTTTTTATCTTTGGGTTAGTTTCTATTTTAGATGACGACATTGGCGATAGTAAAGAGCTAAATAATAGCTTTTTTTACGTCAAAGATGACAAGGTCTATGCCTTGGTGCCAAGTGGTGGTAAATTTGAGCTAATAGGCGTGAAAGCCAGTAAATTTAGATACATTGACACTGGCAAATACGACAACAGAAACGTTGGCGCTAGCGATAAGGCGGTATATTGCGGTAACCTCGTTATGAGCGGACTTGATCCTAAAAGCGTTAGAGCGCTTGGTAATGGCTACTTTGGTGATGGCAAGATAACATATTTTTGCGATAGCGTAAGCGAGACGAACCTTGAAATATCCGCACTTAAAGAGTTTTGGGACATCCTCTCACATAAAATGTTTAATACACCAAAAGCGCAAACTCATATCTATAAATTTAGACAGGTTGATAGCACAAATTTAGCAGCGATCTTGGGATTTGGCTATGCAAGCGACGGAGTAAAGGTCTATCATGAGGGCAAAGAGCTAGAGGGCGCAAATGCCAGCAAAATGCGTTACATCGAGCAGGCATCTGGCAGAAAGAGCGTGCATTTTACGACTGACGGAGAAAATGTCTATTATGACAGCACAAAACTAGGGATCAAATTTAGCCCGCAAATGCGTGATATCGGCGAGATATGGCGCATTCACTATCTTTATGAGCCAAATTCTGGCATGGTCTATGCAAATGATCACGAATTTGACCCCAAATTTGCCCCGTACGAGCCACTTTTTAACCTAGAAGACGAGCACGCCTATCACGCTCTTTTTCGCGGTAAAGGTGGGATCTATCACTGGGAACGAAAGTGGCAGTGGTATAACAGCATAGATGAGGGCGAGTTTGTAAGAGATGGCGACGATCCGTTTAAAGGCGAGATAACGCCGCTATATGGCGACGTGGTGATAAGTGATGGCAAGACGTATTTTCTAAAAACCTATGAAATTTGGCACAACACGAAAAATGATCACAGTCTAAGCTCACGCCACACTTGCATCGTAAGGCTTGATACAAAAGAGCAGTGGCGAAAGATCGGCCTTGTAAGAAACGATGGCTACGGAGCAGTATATGCAAACGGAGATAAGACATATTATTTTGATAACGTCGGCTATGGCTGGCGTTTTAACAGCAGCGTTTATGATATAAACGACCTTGGTGTGGTTGAAATTCTCACTCGTCCTTATGGCTCAAATGTTAAGAATTTAAAACTTGATGAGATAGTAAAAATGGTAGATCAAGGCGCTATGACGCCAGCTGAGGGCGAGGTGGTGATCGATGCGATAAGCGACTTTGATGATTACTCGCAAAAATATGCCTACTGGATATTTCTTGCTATAGCATTTGCGGTTTCGGTGCTTGCCGCTATTTTTAAAAATAAAAAGCAAGCAAAAAAGCTTAAAAAAAGGGTAGATGATTATAGATTATGAGAAAAATTGCGACTAAGATACTTTATCTTTTTGTCATTTTGACACTATTTTTTGTTTTGGCGATGCTTTATCTATGGCATGAGGGCGAGCATCAAAGAAGCTTTGCAAACATTGATAGTAGCGAGTTTTACCGCTCGCCTGAGGGTAAAATTTACGTTCAAATTTCAGGCAGCGGCAAGTATGAGCTAAAAGGCGTCGATGAGGCTAGTTTTAGGGTCTTAAAGCTAAAACACGCATACGACTACTCAAACGTGGCGGCTGATAAAAATCATGTCTATTGCGCTAGAGAAATTTTACCTGGTCTTGATCCAAAAAGTGCCAAAGTGCTTGGCAATGGCTATATAAGTGATGGCAAGATAAGTTATTATTGTGGCACTAGAAGCGAGAAAGAGCCAGGATTTAGCGAATTTGGCGCCATTATGAAAAACCTTGTTCACGTTTTTATAAAAAACTACGATGATAGCCCTTATTTTTACAGGACAAAAAGGGTTGAAAGCACAAATTTAGAGCCTATCTTTGACGCTGGCTTTGCAAGAGATGGCGGCACGCTTTACTACAAGGGCGAAAAGCTTGACGCGCAGCCTAGCGAGCTAAGATACATCACGGCAGAAAATGGCGCTCCTAGCGGATATTACACAGATGGCAAAAGCTTGTTTATGGGCTTTTATAGGCTTGATGCAAGCTACACAGATGAGACGCGCCGGATATGCTATGACCCAAAGCATGATATAGAATATCTTTTTGAGCCAAAAAGTGGGGCGGCGTTTGCAAATGAGCTCAAATTTAGCACCCAAAATATGCCTTATAGTGCCATTTATAGCGTGGATAACGTGCACTCGTTTTGGCCTCTTTTTGCCAGCAAAGATGGAATTTACTTTTGGGATAGCACGAAAAACGAGCAGGCTAAAATTTCAGACTACCAGCTAAAAGGCGAGCTAAAAAGGCTCTATGCTGACGTTTTTGTAGATGAGAGCTCAGCGTATTTCTTACAGCAAGGCGAAGAGTGGCGGCGCTCAAAGCATGGCAGGCACTTAGAGGCGCAAACAGTCTCTTTATATAAATTTGCCCCAAGCTCCTCTTGGCGTGAGGTAGGGCTGGTAAAAGATGGCGAGTATGGCGCAGTCTATGCAAACGGTGAGAAGATCTATTTTTTTAGC
Organism: Campylobacter concisus; assembly: GCF_002914005.1. Classification (GTDB taxonomy): domain Bacteria; phylum Campylobacterota; class Campylobacteria; order Campylobacterales; family Campylobacteraceae; genus Campylobacter_A; species Campylobacter_A concisus_N. Next base: position 29,017 of record NZ_POZU01000061.1, read on the forward strand.
AAGATAAAGCCATTTTATGGCATAAAGCATAGCGTTTATGAGGTGGCGGATCTTGGCGTCATAGAAATTTTAACAAGAGCATCTAAAGAGCTTAGCGCAAAAGATATCAGCGATATGATAAAGCGTGGCGAGCTAGTGGAGGCCAGCGGCGAAGAGGTTGCAAGATCGAGGATAGAGTATGACTCGCCAAAGATCATTTTGTATATCACATTTGGTATCGCTTTTGTCGTCATAGTGCTAACAACTCTTGCAAAACCAAAGAGAGATAAAAGCGACTTGAGATAAATTTCAAAGTGGCTATTTTTGGTGGCTAAAGCTTAAAATTTCATAAAAACTTTAAAGAGAAAATTTGACCTATTTACTCTTTTTTGTTAGTTTGAAAGGAAGTTGAAATTTACAAAAAGGAGAAAAATGTTTAAATTTCAAAGGTCAAAATTTAACAACTCAGTATTTATCCCATCGCTTGTTGTCATAGTTTTAATAACGGCATTTGCAGCGATATTTCCAAATTTCTCAAATGAGTTTTTTAAGGGTATGCAAAACTACATCGCGGCCAAATTTGGCTGGTTTTACATCCTAGCCGTAGCCGTCATACTGCTAAGCGTCATCATCCTTGGCTTTAGTAAGCTTGGCGAGATCAAACTAGGAGCCGATCACGTAAAGCCAGAGCACAAAAATATCTCGTGGTTTTCTATGCTTTTTGCCGCTGGCATGGGCATAGGTCTAGTGTTTTTTGGTGTGGCCGAGCCGCTCATGCACTATCTAAACCCACCAGTTGGCGACGCGCAAACTATCGCAGCGCAAAAGCTTGCGTTGAATATCACATTTTTTCACTGGGGCATGGGCGCATGGTCGGTTTATGCCATTGTGGCGCTTATCCTCGCCTTTTTCTCGTATAGGCACGGCTTGCCACTCACGCTTAGATCGGCGTTTTATCCGATCATCGGAGATAAAATTTATGGCAAGATAGGTAGCGCCATCGATACATTTGCTGTCGTGGCGACCCTTTTTGGTGTGGCGACATCGCTAGGATATGGCGTGCTTCAGGTAAATGCTGGCCTTACGCACGTTTTTGGCCTGCCGACTATGCACATCACGCTTCTAATAGTGCTTTGTTTTGCAGCTACCATCTCAGCGGCAAGCGGCGTGGATAAGGGCATCAAAATCTTATCAAACGCAAATATCGCGCTAGCTATATGTTTTATGTTTTTGATACTATTTTTGGGCGATACGACGCAGCTTCTAAAGTCGTTTGTGCAAAACAGCGGCGACTACATCTCTACGCTCATCTCAAACACCTTTAACCTCTACGCCTACGAGAGGCAAAACGAGAGCTGGCTTGGCGGCTGGACGCTGCTATACTGGGCTTGGTGGCTATCTTGGTCACCGTTTGTGGGGCTATTTATCGCCAAAATTTCAAAGGGTAGGACGATAAGAGAATTTGTGATCGGCGTACTTTTCGTGCCAACCGGCTTTACATTTGCATGGATGAGCTTTTTTGGTAACTCGGCGATCGCTTTGGTGCAAGGCGGCTTTAGCGAGCTAGCAACGACTGTAAATTCTGACTCAGCTTCGGCGCTTTTTATGTTTTTGGAGAAATTTAGCTTCTCAGGCGTGCTAAGCACCATCGCAGTCTTTATGATCGTTATATTTTTCGTCACTTCCGCCGACTCTGCGGCGATCGTGATGAATATGCTTTGTTCAAACGGTAGGGATGATACACCAGTTTGGCAAAAGGTCTTTTGGGGCGTTACAGTGGGTGTCGTGGCGGCATTTTTGATGCTAGCAGGCGGTCTTGGCTCACTTCAAGCACTTACGATCACGACCGCGCTGCCATTTGCTATAGTGCTACTTGGTGCCATTTATGGGCTATTTAAGGCGTTACGTGTGGATCTAACCAAAAAAGAGACAAATAACTTTAGCAACATGCCTCTTAGTGATCTTTCAAAGCCGTGGCAAGAGCGCCTAAGTGCGATCATCACGCTTCCAGGCAAGAAAGACGGCAAGAAATTTTTAAACGAGGTTGTACTAAAAGCTTTTAACGAGCTAAAAGAGGAATTTGCCAAAAACGGCCTTGAAGCAAAGGTCACAAATGGCGAAAATTTTGTAAATTTAAATGTCGGACTTGGCGACGAGATGGACTTTAGATATGGCGTCTATCTCACCAAGAGCCAGAGCCCAGACTACACCAGAGAGCTTGACGGCGATGATCTTTACTATAGAGCTGAAGTCTATCTAAAAGAGGGCGGTCAGGACTACGACGTGCTTGGTTGGAGCGAGGCCACGCTGATAAACGACGTCATCGAGCAATACCGCAAACATATGCAGTTTTTACATGTCGTTAGAAGATAGACTTGACTGAAATTTGCCTGGAATTTGAAAATTTCTAGGCAAATTATAAATCTTACTCACTCGTTATCGTCTGTTACTGAATTTAAAAGTGTGATGTGCTTGTTTATAAATTTTAAAATTTTAATTGAGTTTTATATGCACATGGTGTAAAGCGAAATATAAGTGTCATTATTTTTAGAGAAAACAAATTAGAAAATTTAACTTTATTAGTTTGTATTTTTGCTTGTAGCTATGAGATAAATTTGAAATAAAAAATGTTAATTTTTTGTTGCGTATCGTTCAAATTCCAGAGCCAAAATGCATTTTCTGTAAATTTTTAACTTTGATAGATGTTTTGCTGTATCGGTCATTGTAAAAATTTATAAAATCTCAAGTCTGGTGCTGATATCAGCAACGCCTTTTGAATACATCGCTGACGTTACTATCGCATCGGCATTTGCGTAATCTTTTGCATTTGATAAATTTATACCACCAGCTGCTAGGATAATGGTATTTGGCGAAATCTCATCTCTTAAAGAGAGTACATTTTCGATGAGCTCTGGACTAAATTTATCACACTGCACGACGTCGCACTTTGCTTTTAGAAGCTTGCTTGCTTCATCTAAATTTTCGGCTTCGATGCATATTTTTCGCTCAGCCATTTTTGCTTTAAACTCTGGCAAATGAGATAAAAATTTATCAAAGCTACCGTAGGCTTTCATGTGATTTTTAAAAAATAAAATGCTATCACTAAGCCCAAGCCTATGCATTTTACCGCCACCTTCAAGTACTGCTTTTACGCAAAATTTCTTAGCAAATGGAAAGCTCTTTCTGGTTGCTAAAATTTCACATTTTTCATTGACACTCTTTGCAGTATTTACCATTTTATTTGTATAAGTTGCGATGGCGCTAGCATATTCTAGTGCGACTTGAGCTAGTTTCCAAGCTTTATGCACATCTTCGTAGCTGCCATAAATTTTTATGATTACATCGCTAGCTTTACAAATTTGAGAATTTTGCACAAAAATTTCACTCTCACACCCAAGTAGCCTTGCAACACTTGCGGCTACATCAACGCAGCTAACACAAATTTCATCACGTGAATAAATTTCAAGTGAGGCTTTTTTATCGATATTTTGAAGCGACGTAGTAAGATCAAAGTAAGGTATATCTTCGTTTATATAGCTTAGAATTTCTGCGTCGCTAAGTATCATTTTATGCCTTTTTTACCTCATTTTTTGCTTTTATTATCATTTTTTTAAAGATTCCATTGTCATAAAGTCCAGCATGATAAAGAGCAAAACAAGTAAATGCAATGCCTGAAGCAACGTGAAATTTCTTAATGCTTTTATTTCTTTTCATAAAAAGGGCACTTAAGCAAACTGAGGCTAAAGTGATGCCCATACCGACTTTTGATACTTGTCTATGAGTGTTTATATCAAGTAGTTTACCACTTATTTTTGTTTCGTTTTTCAAATTCTTCTCCATTTAGTTTTTATTCCAGCAACTTGTATTTTTTATACCAAGACTTTCTGGGTCAAATTCTGGATTTAGCCCAGCCTTTCTTTGAGCTTCGTAGTCTTTGACTGCTATTATCACTACTTTTGAAAGTAAGAATATAGCGATAATGTTAATAGTTGCCATTGCAGCCATTGTGATATCAGCGATATTCCAAGCGAGCTTTAAATTCATCTGAGCACCAATAAATATCATAACGACGGCCGTTATCTTAAATAGCAACGTAAGCTTGTGGTTTTTGGTTAAAAATTTCATATTTGCCTGAGCGTAGTAGTAGTTGCCAATAAGTGAAGTGATGGCAAAAAGTACGACTGCAAGAGTGGTAAAATGAACTCCAAATTCACCAAAATACTCTTTCATTGCAGCTTGTACTAGCGGAAGTGCCGTTAGTATTTCGCCACTTGAGCCAGTTTGCTTCATAAGATAGGCCTGTGAAAATAGCACGATCATGCCAGATGCGATACATATAGTCATGTCTATAAAGACTGCCATTGCTTGAACTAGGCCTTGTTTTACTGGGTGGCTAGTATGTGCTGCGGCTGCTGCGTTTGGAGCTGAACCCATGCCAGCTTCGTTTGAGAAAAGGCCTCTTTTGATGCCTATTACGATCACACTGCCAGCAAATCCGCCAAATATCGCTTTAAAATCAAAGGCATTTTCTAAAATCATCTTAACAACATCAGGAATTTCTTTGAAATTTAAAACGATAGCAATAAGTGCTAGCGAGATGTAGGCAAGTGCCATAAACGGCACGATGTATGAGCTTACCTTACCGATGATGTGGCTTTTGCTAAAAAACATAACCGCCGCAAATGCCGTAAGAATAAGGCCGATACCAATAGGTAGTCCGCTTTGCGCAAAGCTAACGTTGCTACCAGCTTTATCGTAGTAAATTTCAAAAGCTGATGTCATGGTGTAGCTTTGAAGGCCGTTAAAGCCGTATGCGTAGGTGATGATGAGAATCACCGCAAAAAGAGAAGCCAGCCATTTTATGCCAAGGCCATTTTTGATGTAATAAGCTGGACCGCCTTTAAATCCAAAAACGTCTTTTGTCTTATAAATTTGTGCTAGCGTACTCTCTATAAAAGCTGAAGCCGATCCTAAAAATGCCATCAAGCACATCCAAAAAAGAGCACCAGGACCGCCTGCGACGATAGCAGCTGAAATTCCAGCGATATTGCCTATGCCAACGCGTGAAGCAGTCGAGATCATAAGTGCTTGAAACGGCGTTAAATGGTGCTTATTGTACTTGTCTTTTTTTTCAACCAAGACCCTGCAAGCTTCAAAAAACATCCTAAACTGCACAAAACGAGTCAAATAACTAAAATAAATTCCCGTAGCCACAAGAATAATGACTAAAAAATATCCATATAAAAAGTCGTTGGCTACGTCCATTTTGCCGTTTAAAAAATTTAAGAAACTATCAAGCACCATCTACCCTTTCAAATTTATTTTGATTTGAATTTTACGCCCTTCATTGAGTTTAATAAAAGCCAAATCGTTGTGCCATTATGAAGCATGGCAGTTGCTATTGGATTTAACATGCCAAGTGTCGCAGCACTTAGTATAGCTGTGTTTACGCCAACGGTTGAGCGGAAATTTGAGCTAATTAAATCCATTGTTTTATTTGCTAGCTCTTTTACAAGAGCTACGCTCATGATGTCGTCTTTTAAAAGACTTATATCAGCCGTCGCTTTAGCTATATCAGCACCCTTGTGCATACTTATGCCCACATTTGCCTTAGTTAGGCTTGGAGCATCATTTATGCCATCTCCCACAAAGGCTACTTTTTTGCCCTCGCTCTTTAACTCTTCGATGATAGCTGCTTTATCTGTTGGTAAGCACTCCGCATAGACCCTATCAAGTCCAAGCTCACGTGCTACTTCTTCAGCCTTGCTTTTGATGTCGCCGCTTAGCATGACGACCTCTTTTACGCCAAGACTGCGCAGTTTTGCCACCATGTCTTTTGCGTTTTCTCTCATATCATCTTTCATAGCGATGACTCCAACTAGCTCTTTGTCGTATCCAACGTAGAGTAAAGTTAAGCCGCTATTTAATGCTTTACTTATTAAAGCTTCATGAGCTTTAAAACTTATCATTTCATCATCTTCCAAGAAGTGCCTACTGCCTATAACTACCTCTTTGCCGTGCATCGCAGTTTTTACGCCGTGAGCTACAATAAATTCAACTTCATCGTGATGAATATGGTGGAAGCCACGCTTGTTAGCAGCTTCAACTATTGCTTCAGCCACTGGATGAAAGTAGTGCTCCTCGGCACTTGCAGTTAAATTTAATATATCGTTTTGAGAAAAGCCCTCTTTAAATGAGTAAATTTCAACTACGCTTAGGCGTCCATGTGTCAAAGTACCAGTTTTGTCAAAAACAAATGTATCAACTGTGCTTAAAGCCTCGATAGCTTTCGCCCCTTTTACAAGAATGCCGTTTCTGCCTGCTTTTGAGATGCTTGATTTAAAAGCAACTGGTGTAGCAAGCTTTAATGCGCAAGAGTAATCCGCTTGAAGTACGCTAGCAACGCTATTCATATTTTTATTTATAATGTATGAAAGTCCAGCAAGCGAGAGCGTAACAGGCACAAGTTTATCGGCTAGTTTTAACGCTTTTACACCAATGGCTGATTTTTCATTGAGTGAAGTTTGTATGTACTCTTTGATCCTAGCTGTCGCTGTGTCGCTACCTACATTTTCAGCCCAAATTTTTATCCTACCTTCATCGACAACAGTGCCACTTATAACACGGTCGCCTCTAGCTTTTGGTATAGGTTCAGCCTCTCCGGTCATTGAGACTTGATTTACGTCGGCGTTACCTTCAACGATATAACCATCAACACCTATCGTCTCACCAGCTCCGACTACTACGATGTCGCCTTTTTTTAAATTTTCGGTTTTTACTTTTTCAAGCGTCTTTTCACCATTTAAATTTCTCTCGACCCAGACTTCTTCGATATTTGGTTTTGCTAGCTCTTTGATGAGATCATCACTTCTGTGACTAGCGCTTTCTTCCATATATTCGCCGATATTTATCATCAAATTTGTGCTATTTGCTGCTAAATGATCGCCCATTGCTAGACTAGTACCAATGGCAGTTGCCTCAAGTACTTTTGAAGTAACGCCTTCATGCCTTAGCTCTTTTGCGCCTTCTATTAAATTTGGCGCTGTGGCATAAAGAGTCACGGCTGATTTTAGAGTTTTATTGCTCATAAATGGTGTTATGCCAAGTGCAGCAGCAGCCTTATAGATATTTGCCTTGCTTGGCAAATTTGGATCTTTTGCCTTTGTTGGAAATTCATAGCTTTCAATAAAGTTTAAAATTTTCTCATAGCTTTTATCAAACTCGACAATGATGCTTTTTGCATATTTATTTACACGAACACTTAGTGCATCAGTTCGCTCTGAGATCGCAGCCTCGATAGCGCTAACATCGCTTCTAGCGTTTAGGCTCTCGCAAATAAACCTTGCTCTATTTTTACTCTTGTGAGCTAGAGTGATCTTATTTTTGTGAGTCAAGTTCTGCTTTGACATCTTCAAAACGCTCTTTTAGTTCTTCTATGCCAGCATTTATAAGCTCGCCACCTTTGATAATCGCTTTAAATACGCACTCTTGCGCTTTTGGATTAGTCAGTACATAAGCTGCGATACCACCTAAAACTAGACCTTTTACAAAACCAGCAGCATTAAAGTTTTCAGGTACAAATGGCAAATTTTGAGCTGCATTGTTTATTGCATTATCGATTGCGCTTGGCTGAGTAGCTGCTGCATTGTTAGCTACAGTTTCACTTGCTACATTTTCTTCATTGATGTAAGGGTTATTCATTATTTACTCTCCAATTTTATTAGTTTTTCTGCTATCAAAAGACCGCCGATACCAGCTGCTGTAAAAGCTGCTGCATTTAGATATTTTTTTTGTGCTATTAAATTTGAAGCATGAATGCCAATAGCACCTACAAAACCACCTGTTACAGCGTATTTCGCTATCTTTTTAGCAACATCTTTTTTAGTCGCTCTATTATTTAGATAGTCACTAAAGCCAAGTGCAGCTGCACCCATACCAGCGATTAAAGCACCGCTGATGAAGTGATCAAATGGAAGTCTTGTGCTTGAAAGTGTAAAAAGACTATTTTCTTGCATTCTCTATCCTTATGCTATATCGTTTGGTGTGATAGCTTTTGGAGTAGCTGGCTTTTTAGCGCGTGGTTTTCTTGTTTTCTTTACCACTTTTTCAGCCTCTTTTTCTACTTTTTCAGCACCACGTTTTGCTTTTTTCTCTTCTTGTGCTATAAAGTCTTTTGCATCTTTTGCAACGCTTTTACCTTTTTTGTAAAGATCTTTTGCAGCCTCTTTGCCTTTATCAAAGCCATCTTGGGCGTACTCTTTGATCTTATCTCTTTTATTCCAAGCAGCTATTGCTAAACCGCCTACTGCTAAACCTGCTAAAAATGGTAATGCCATTTTAAATCCTTTCTTTGTTTGATTTTGTAAATTATTCATTTTCTTCATCCTTATTAAAATTTTTACTAACTACTGAAATGCCTAATGCCCCAAGCGCAAGTCCGCTAAAAAACGAGAAATTTGGATTATTAGTTATCTTTGCTAACTCGCTTTTATCAGCCTTGCCGCTTGCGATATTTTGCAAGCTTTTAGTTATCTCATTAAAGTCATTTTGATAGTTTTCTAAAATATTTGTTATGCCATTTTGCTCAAAATTTTGTGAAATTTCATTTAAATTTAGCTCATTTTTTATTTCACAGCCACTATAAATTTCTTTTAAGCGTTGCTTTAAAGAGGCAATGTATTCGTTATTTGAAGTAGCCCAAAGTCTAAAAAATAGATCTTTTAGCTCCTCGTCATCTAAGCTTTCACAAAATTTTTCATACATTTTATTTAGCTCTAACTCATAGTTTAAAGTTTGTATCAGCGCATCTTCTTTATTTTTTGCCGGCAAAAATATAGCTTCATTTTCACAAGCAAGCTCATAATCATGTGTGCTTGCAAATTTTTCTATCAAGATGATCGCATTTTTTCTGATATTTGCGATATCGTTAAAAATATCACCAAACGAAGCTAAATTTTCATATAAGCTAAGTGCATTCTTTTCGCTGGTATATGATGCATTTAAAAGTTCATTAAGCATATTTCACTTCTTTTGCAACTTCATTTACTCTAGTTGAAATCTCTTCCAAATTTTGCCCTTTTAAAAGATCTTCCCAAAGGTTTTTTGGAAAAATTTCATGATCATATTCGATCGTTACAGAGCCGATTAGCTTGTTAAATTTTACATTTTTTATACCATTTATTTGAGCTATCACATCATTTAGGCTAGCTAAATTTACGCTGTTACTTAGCTCTTTTATCTTTGGGCTAACTCTTACTCTTAGTCTGCCGTTTGTGTGAGCTATCATTGAAAAATAGCTTGCAACTTGTGCTAAAGTCTGTGTTTTTATATCCATTTTCATCCTTTTTTAATTGCGTATTATCTATTTCATAGCTTAAATAAATCTGAAATTTTTTTGTCTTTCATTATCAAAAAGTAAAATGAAATGATAAAATTTAATTTCCATTTTTTTCTTGGCAATCACTGCAAATACCATAAAGTATCATCGTATGCGACTGCTCGCTAAAATTTTTTTCTTTGCAAATTTGCTCTTGTCTTTGCTCTATCATCTCATCTTCAAAATCAACTATCTTTTCACAAATTTCACATATCAAATGATCGTGCGAGGATTTTAAATTTAGTTCAAATTTCTTTACTCCATTTTCTTCAAAACAATTTGCAAGATGATGCATTTCGAGAAAATTTAAAAACGAGTAAATTGATGTCATTGAAATTTCATTCTTGTGGATTTTGTAAATTTCTGAAGAAATTTCTTGAGCACTTAGATGAGAGTTGCTAATGAAAAGTACATGCAAAATTTGTTCTTTTAACTCTGAGCTTTTCTGCCCAAAGGCTTCTAAAAACTCTTTAAAATGCTTATAAAATAGTTCAAAATTATCCACAAAAACCTAACTAAAATGATAATGAATATAAGGATTTTACAACTTTACTTATAAAAAAAGCATAAAATTTCTTACGAATTTCAAGTAAAGTATTTTATAAGATTGTTTTGGTATAGTGTCGCATTTTTTAAATCAAAATTAAGGAATAAAATGACTTACGACGAGCTTGAATTAGACGCCGTTTTGTTAGAGGTTTTAGAAAATAGAGGCAGTTTTGATTCTATGGACGATGAGGAGCTTTACGAGCTTATCGAACAAGTTGCACAATATACAGATGGCGATTACGAAGAAGCGTTTGAGTATATGACTCAATTTTCTCCAATCCCTAAAAAACGCTTTGTTTCACTATTTATGGTTTAGTAAAAAGCTAAGCCATAACTTCTATAAAATTAATCAAAAAAGTAAAAATAAAAAGAGCTCTTGACCCACTTAATGAGCCAAGAAATTTGAGCTATAAGAAGTATTTTGAGATTATTTCTTTAAATTTGAGAGTATATTTACTAGCTTTTGGGCTATTATTGTAGATATTCTCAAAATCATACATTCGCTCATAGTAATCATTTGTATCTTGTCTATTTATTTTTAGCCTTGCCACATCTAAGCTAACGCCTACAAAAGCACCACTTGTCTTGCCACGCTCCTCAGCAAATGCTGAAATTTCAGGCAAATCACTTGTGATCGCTACTTCATTACCAACGCCACCAGTAGCTTCTGCTTTTAGGCTGATTGTATCTTTTGCATTAAATAAATTTGCATAGGCTTCTGAATTTTTAAACAAAATCACCATATCAGCTGAGCTATATCCAAGTTGTAATCCGATACTTCCGGAGGTGTAATTTACAAAAAATGGACTTGACCATTCACCATCGTCGTTTTTGGCGATAAATATGCCTTTACCTTTTGAACCAGTTACAACAGCGCCTGCCTTTACGACGTCTGGGATAATGGCAATCGCTTTAATGCCTTCAAATTTAGTATTTGGCTTTAAATTTCTTGCACCAAAAGCGTTTAAAATATTTATAGCATTTTTTAGTTTTTGATTTTGAATCACATCGGCGTTTAAGTTTAACGCAAAAAATGAGCTTATTAAAAGCAGAGTTAAAAGTCTTTTCATCAAATTTCCTTGTATAAATTTTTCTGCCATTATAGCCTAAAATAAACCAATGGTAAAAATATTATTAATGAGCTTTTATGAGATTTCATTATAAAATAACATTTTTAAGGAAAAAATATGAGCTTAATACTTTTTGTAGAATATGTTGGTATCGCATCTGCCGCACTTAGTGGCTTTTTATTTGCATTAAAAAAAGAGTGCGACTGGCTTGGTGTCTTTTTGTCTGCGTTTTTGACTGCACTTGGAGGCGGTGTTGTACGTGATATGCTCGTTGGTAGGGCAGTTTATTCGTTCACGCACTATATGCCAGTAAGCGTTGTCATTTTTATGTTGATTGTTTCAAGAGTGGCAAATTTACACATAAAAAGAGAAGGTTTGGAGCGAAAATTTGTATTCATTTTCGCAGATGCGATCGATGTTGTCTGTTTTTCGATCGTTGGTGCGATGGTTGCCATTGAGTATAACTACAATATCTTTGGTGTGATGATGATCGCCTTTTTTAATGGTGTTGGCGGCGGTATCTTAAGAGATATTTTGCTAAATGAAATTCCATGGTTTTTACGCACTGGACTTTACGGCACGATAAGCCTTGGTGTGGGGCTTGCTTACTTTGTGCTATATCATCTAGGTCTTACCAATATATTTTTTACTATGCTCTTGCTTGCTGCTGGCATTACGGTTAGGATGTTTGCGTTTTACAGAGGCTGGAAGCTACCTGATCTATGAAATTTAGCGAGTTTTTTGATATCTGGACCAATGAAAACTACTATAAATTCGGCGTAGATATCGGCAAAAAGGGCGATTTTTATACAAATGTAAGCGTTGGCTATCTCTTTGGTGCTTGCCTTGCAAACTACTTTTTAAAGCTGCTTAGAAAAGGCGAAATTTCTAGCTCTTGTAAGGTTGTGGAGATCGGCGCAAACTCAGGTGAAATGCTAGCTGATTTTGTTCAAGGAATTTTTACACTCGAGCCAGAGATCTTAAAAAATTTAGAGTTTATTATCATTGAGCCTCATGAAATTTTACGCAAAAAACAGCTTGAGACATTTAAAAAACGCTTTGGCGACGAGGTTAGAGTAGGGCACTATGAAAATTTGGGCGAGTGCTCGTTTGATGAAATTTTTGTCATATCAAATGAGCTGCTTGACGCATTTAGCTGCGAGGTGATAGATGGGCAAAATATGCTTTTTGTGGATAGTGATCTAAAATTTCACTGGCAAAAAGCAGATCAAAACTTACTAACTCTTGCAAAGAAATTTGGCATAAAAAAGGGCGAGATATCAACTAGCTACGCCAAATTTGCACTCCAGCTTGCAAATGCGGCAAAAAAGGTGAGATTTTTAAGCTTTGACTACGGCGAATTTGAGCCAAAAAATGATTTTAGTCTAAGAGTTTTTAAAGATCATCAAGTATTTTCTTTATTTGAAATTTCAGATCTCGAGCCATATTTTAAAAACTCGGATCTAACATATAGTCTTTGCTTTAAGCAAGTAAAAGAGGCTTTTTGTGAGGCTGGCTTTTTGATGCTTAAATTTAAAAAACAAAATGAAGCTTTAGTTTGTGATTTTGGTATAGATGAAATTTTATCTTTAGTACTTGAAAAAGGTAGCAAGCAAGCCTACGAAAATGCAGCTAAACAAGCAAAATTTCTGCTTTCGCCTGAGTTTTTGGGAGAGAAATTTAAATTTATAGAGTTTTTAAAGAGCTAGCCTAGCGATAGGTGCAAATTTGGCCTCACAAGCTTTTAAAAGATCATTTGGTGCTATTTTGATCTGTTTGCCTCTCACTCCAGCACTTACAAGCACGTAATCAAGCTCTCTAGCGCGTTCGTCTATAAAAGTCGCAAAATGCTTCTTCATAGCAAGTGGCGAGCAGCCACCTCTAATATAGCCAGTTATTTTTTCTAGATCCTTTAAATTTATAAGCTCGCAGCGTTTTGCTCCGCATGCGTGAGCAAGCGCCTTTAGATCAAGCTCTAGATCACCTTGTACACAGGCAACGACAAAATTTTTAGGCTCACACTCACAAACGATAGTCTTATAAATTTGCTTTATATCTTGGCTTGTGCTTTGTGCTACATGAACAGCTGAAAGGTCGTTTAGATCGACTTCATACTCAAGAATTTCATATTCGATTTTTAGCTTGTCTAAGAGCCTGGCAGCATTTGTTTTATGTATCATCTTTTCTCATTTTTGTGAATTTTTTGTATAATTATAGCCAAAACTTAAAGGAGGAAAGATGGCTGAAGAAGTTGAAGAGAAAAAAGCAAAAAAAGGTGGCAATGGTGCATTAATGATAATTATCATTGCAATATTTGTTTTGCTGCTAGTTATTGGAGGGCTAGTCGCGTTTTTGATGCTTAGTTCTGACGAGCCAAAAGAGGCAAACATGATGCAAGCACCAGCTCAGACTCAAACGCAGTCCATGCCAGCTCAAAATAAGACAAAGCATGGTAGTAACGACTATTCAAATATGGGACCGATATATCCGCTTGATCAGTTCATTGTAAATTTGCTTAGCGAAAATGGCTCAAGATTTCTTAAAACTAAGATCGATATGGAGCAAAGCGATGAGTTGCTAACTCCTGAGCTTGATAAGAAAAAGGCACTTTTAAGAGATATCATCATAAGAACGCTCTCTTCTAAAACTTACGAAGAAGTCAGCACCGCAAAGGGCAAGGATAGGCTAAAAGACGAGATCGTCGGCAAGCTAAATGAAGTGCTAAATGATGGCTACATAAAAAATATATTTTTTACTGATTTTGTGGTGCAATGATAGGCATCGATATCGTTAAGATAGATAGGATTTCAAGACTAAAGGCTCGTCACGGCGAGCTTTTTTTAAAAAAATTTCTTAGTGATGATGAGATCGCGCTAGCAAAAAATGATGCGACTTTGGCTGGATTTTGGGCGGCCAAAGAAGCAGCTAGCAAAGCCCTTGGTGTGGGCATCAGCAAAGAGTGTGGCTTTTTAGACATTATGCTCAGTAAAGACGCAAGAAATGCACCAAAGATAAAATTTAGCCCAAAAATTTATACAAATTTTAATATCAAAGAAGCAAGCCTTAGCATAACTCACGACGGCGGATTTGCCTTAGCTACAGTGATGATTGTCTGAAATTTATGCATTTTTATAAAGCTTTTTAATTTCTTTTAACTACTTCTGATAAATTTAAAAAACGTATTTTTATAAAATTTTTTAAAGAAAAGACGATATCTTTAATTAAGATTTAATGGAGCTAAAGAAACTAAGGATAGTAAAATGCAAATTTCTAATAACCTCTCAACTACTAACTATCTCTCAAGAGAAAACATAGCAAGAGAGATGGGCTTTCAATTTAATGATATAAACGAGATACTTAGTAACGATATGGGATATGGTATGAGCTTTCCTAAATATGCAAGGCTTGATAGAAAAGCTCAAGCTGCGGCTTATGATAGGCACATATATCCGCTATCTGGCTTTACAAAAGGTGATGAAGCAAAAGTCACTATCATAGGAAAGCTTAGAGGCTATGATCCTGATTTTACAAGCGAGCAGTTATCAGATCTTAAAAATTTCATAAATGAAAGCAAGGGTTTATTTGTTGAATATATACAAGGTCAGCAAGCAAAACCAGACAACGATAAGCCAAAAATTTTAAGAGATACCCCATACACTGTAAATGAATTTTTAAATGAATATCGTGGCGATAGCGATTTGCTATTTATGCAAAACTCAAGGACTATTGATCTGCTTGATAGTGATATGAGCGTTGATGAGTTTAAAGAGGAGTGGGCTAAATATGCACTAAAAGAGCGGTTTAATATAACTTTATCTGGCGAAGATGCTAAAAATGCTGTTAATATATTAAAAGAGCTAAACGAAAAAGGTGTTCAGAATATAGATAACCTTGAAAAAGAAGACAACGCCAGAGAGAAGAAATTTATACCTATACAAGTTACTAAAAAATCTCACACCTATAAGCTTGAAGCTGATGAGAGATTTAAAGAGCTTTATAAATTTATAAAGAGTGAATTTGATAGTGGCAAGAGTATGTTTGAAATTTTAGAAAAAGTGGCAAAGCTTAAAGTGGATAAGAGAGCATAGGTATTTTATAAGCAAAGAATGGAATTTTTATAATTTAAATTTCAAAGAAAAAGCATAGATGCTCTCAGACTTATACAAAAGATAAATTTCAAAAAACATGGCCTAGCCCCATCAAAGTATTGATATCAAGTCGCTGGTAAGGAAAATTTACATCCACTCAAGCACTTGCGTGATATCTTTTGCGTAAAAGCATTTTAGTCCTTGCGTGTCAAGTGGCTTGTTTGGGATGATCGCATTTTTAAATTTCTGTGTTTTTGCCTCTTTTAGGCGCTGATCAAGGTTGAAAATTTCTCTTATCTCGCCATTTAGGCTTAGCTCGCCGATGAATACGCTGTCCTTGCTGATAGGGCGGTTTTTGAAGCTGCTGATTATCGCTGCAATGACGGCTAGATCGGCCGCAGTTTCGCTTATCTTAACGCCACCTGAAACGTTTATGAAGACGTCGTAGTGTCCAAGTGGAATTTCTAGCTTTCGCTCAAGAAGTGCGAGCAGCATATCTAGGCGGTTTCTCTCAAAGCCAGTCGAGCTTCGTTTTGGATAGGCGCTTTCGCAAACGAGTGCCTGAATTTCGATGCTAAGTGCCCTTGAACCTTCCATTATGATGGTGATCGCACTGCCACTCATCGCTCCGCCACGTGTGAAAAATTTACTTGAGACCTCATTTGCGCTTACGAGCCCTTGTTGACTCATCTCAAATATGCCAACCTCACTCGTTGAGCCAAAGCGATTTTTAAACCCACGCAAGATTCTTAGCTCTCTGCTCGCGTCACCCTCAAAATAAAGCACCACATCGACCATGTGCTCAAGTACTCTTGGCCCTGCGATCGAGCCCTCTTTGGTGATATGACCGATGATGAAAACGCAGATATTTTGGCTTTTTGCAAGTCTCATCAGCTCAAATGTGATCTCGCGAACCTGTGTGATCGAGCCTGGAGCTGAGCTTATGTTTTGGCTATAAAGCGTTTGAATAGAGTCGATTACTAGCACTTTGTAGTCGCTTTTTTGCACCTCTAGCAGGATATCTTCTAGACAAATTTCAGTTAGTAGGTATAAATTTTTATCCACAGCATTTAGCCTGTCGGCTCTCATTTTTATCTGGCTTTGACTCTCTTCGCCACTTACATAAAGCGTTTTTTTACCGTCTTTTGCTAAATTTGAGCCGATTTTTAGAAGCAGGGTTGATTTGCCGATGCCTGGGCTGCCGCCTATTAAAACTAGTGAGCCTTCGACAACGCCACCACCAAGAACGAGGTCGAGTTCACTATCTTTGGTGCTAAATCTCGTAAAATTTTGAATTTCTACCTCGTCGATGCTTACAGCCTTGCTAGGTGCTCCGGTGCTTTTTGCTATCTCTTTGCTTATCTTTATCTCTTGCTGGCTAAGCTCGACAAAGCTATCCCAAGCTCCACATTGCGGGCATTTACCTAGCCATTTTGCCTGTTGATTACCGCAGGCTTGACACTCAAAAACTGGCTTTGCTTTTGCCATAAATTATCCTTTTTAAAATTTCAACTACTATCACTCCAAAAGCTGCTCCGATCATATCAGCTACTATGTCAAGCAGGCTAAAGCTCCTGTTTGGTAAAAATGCTTGAACGAGCTCTATTTGCACGCCAAAGGCTAAAAGTAGGGCTAAATTTTTTAAAATTTTAAACTCATAGCCAAAATAGAGCAGGATGTATAGGACGCAAAAAGCTAAAAAATGATTTGCTTTATCCCACGAATTTTCGATGATCGTGGGACTTTTTGGAGTAAATGCAAGAAAATCAATTGCCAAAAGAGCAGCGAAAAAGCAAATTTTACTAAGAAATTTTACCCTACTCAAAAATGGCGTCCATTAGCTCGTCTAAAAACTCATCTGGGTTAAATTTGATGATATCATCCATGCTCTCGCCAACGCCTATATAAAATATAGGTAGCTCAAGCTCTCTTGCCACGCCAAATAGCGCTCCGCCCTTTGCGGTGCCATCAAGCTTTGTGATGATGACACCATCAAGCGAGACAATATCGTTAAATGCTTTCGCTTGCGCAACTCCGGCGTTACCTTGCGTGCCATCAAGAATCAAAATTTTACGATGTGGCGCTTTTTCATAAGCTTTTTTGCTAATACGAACAATCTTTTCTAGCTCGTTTGCTAAATTTGTCTGGTTTTGAAGTCTGCCGGCTGTGTCAAGGATGACTCGGTCGATACCTTTTGCAAGGGCTGAGCTAATCGTATCGTAAGCAACAGCCGAAGGGTCGTGACCTTGCTGTGTGGCGACTATTGGCACATTTAGCATAATTGACCACTGGCGCAGCTGCTCGATCGCTCCAGCTCTAAATGTATCACAAGCGCCTAAAATGACGCTTTTGCCATTATTTTTATATAAATTTGCAAGCTTTGCGATCGTTGTCGTCTTACCAGCACCATTTACGCCAAGAATGAGATCGACAAATGGCTTATCAGGCTCAATCACACGCTCGTTTTCGTAGATAAAATAGCTACTCATAACACGTCTTAGATCAGCTCTGTCAACTTCATCTTGTGGTGGTAAGTAGTATAAAATTTCTTCCACGATCTCGTATGCAACATCAGCTTCTAGTAAAATTTCTTCTAAGCTCTCTTTGTCTATCTTTTTTGACTTCTTAGCTGAGCTTATCGCTCCAAAAGTCTTCTCAAGGCCTTTTTTTAGAAAGTCAAGCATTATTTTGTTGCCCTATTTATGTCATTTTCAAGCATCTCTTCAGGTACAAGACCGATGTAGCCTTGAACGTAGTCGCCATTTGCTTTAAAAAGTGCTGACGCAGGCAAGCCTTTTATGCCACCCATCGCTTTTTCAAATAAAAAATTTCCCTCGCCGACCGCGACTTCGTATTTTATTTTATATTTTTGAGCAAAATCTTTTACTTCATCTTCACTTTTATCTTCAAGTAGTACCCCAACGATATCTAGCTCGTTTTTAAATTTCTCGCTTAGGTTATTTAAGTGAGGGATCTCGGCCTTGCAAGGTGGACACCAAGTGGCGAAAAATACGTAAAGAGTTGCTTTTTTACCATCTTTTACGTCAAAACCATTGCTTCTTTTTGTAATCTGCATAGTTGTGCCACTTAGCAGCTTTAGATTTATCTCTTTTATCTCGCTATCTTGGACACTTTCACTCATTTTTGGAGTGAGTGAGTCTTTGCTTAAATTTTCATCTTTGCTGGCATTTTTATCTAAAATTTTGCCCTGCGTTTGTTCGCTTGTATTTTGCTCGTTTTTTTGCTTGTTCTCGTCGCCGCATCCAAAAAATGCAAAAATGCAAAGTGATGTTATAATTGCTCGTTTTAATGTCATAAATTTCCTTTTGAATAAGATTTCAGGATTATACAAGAAAGAGCATAAAATGAGCGTTAATTTAGAAAAAAATGAATTTAGAAAAAATGCAAGAGCAAATTTAATGAAACTTACTAAATTTAAGGCCAAATGCTCGCACTATAAAGCTACGAAAACGCTTTTGAAATTGATAAATTTTACAAATTCTAAGAAAGTATTGTTTTATTTGCCACTTAACTACGAAGTTGATGTGCTTAAAATAAGGCGAAATTTATCACATAAATGTGAAATTTTTGCCCCTTTTATGGTAGGTCTTAGCTTAAAGATGGTAAGATTGCGACTACCATTTATAACTTATAAATTTAATGTCAGACAGCCATCTGGCAAAAAAATGGATAATGTTAGACTTGATATGGCGGTAGTTCCAGCGATTGGGGTTGATGGAGCTATGGCTAGGATAGGGCATGGAAAAGGATTTTATGATAGATTTTTTGACTCTTTGCCTATTAAGCCAAAACGGATAGTTTTTCTTGAGATAAAAGACTTTTATACCAAAGATGTGCTTTCAAATGCACAAGACGTGGTAGCAGACTTTTATATAACCCCAAACAAAAATTATATAAAAAGAGGAATAAATGATAGAGGTTTTAATAGGCTTAGGAGCCGGTGTGGCGGGCGTTGGAGCAGGGTATCTATACGCTAAAAAGATAAATGATGCAAACTACAACATATTCTTAGAACAAGCAAAAGCAAAGGCAAAAGCTATTGAGTATGAAGCTGAGCTAACGCTTAAAAATTCTAAAATTTCAGTACAAGAGGCTGAATTTGAGGCTAAAAAAAGGTACGATGACAAAACAACAAAGCTTCAAAAAGAGTATGTGAGTAAATTTGATGAACTAACCAAAAAAGAGAAAATTTTGCTAAATGAGCAAGAGCTTTTAAACGAAAGTAAAGAGCTTTTTGAAAAGGATAAGCAAGATGCAAAGACCACTTACGAAGAGGGGTTAAATTTAAAGGCTACTTACCAAAATAAAGTAGAAGAGGCGATTAGAGTTCTTGAGCATGCTGCTGGCTTAACAGAGGAAGAAGCTAGAGAAGTGGTGCTTAAAAAGGTTGAGGAAAAATCTCGTGCAGATATCGCTCATATAGT
Organism: Campylobacter concisus; assembly: GCF_002914005.1. Classification (GTDB taxonomy): domain Bacteria; phylum Campylobacterota; class Campylobacteria; order Campylobacterales; family Campylobacteraceae; genus Campylobacter_A; species Campylobacter_A concisus_N. Next base: position 48,524 of record NZ_POZU01000061.1, read on the forward strand.
TAGAAAGTATGAAGAAGAAGCAAAAAGAGAAGCCAAAAAGAGGGTTAATTATATCTTGGCGCAGGCCACGTCAAGATTTGCTGGAGAATTTGCGGCTGAGCGTCTGATAAATGTCGTAAATATTAAAAACGATGAGCTAAAAGGTAGGATCATTGGCAAAGAAGGACGTAACATCAAGACCCTTGAAATGGTGCTTGGCGTTGATATCATCATCGACGACACGCCTCATGCGATCATCTTAAGCAGCTTTAACCTTTACAGACGTGCGATCGCAACAAGAGTGATCGAGCTTTTGGTAGAGGATGGAAGAATCCAACCTGCTAGGATAGAAGACCTTCACAAAAAAGTGACTGAAGAATTTGAGCAAAGCATACAAGAAGAGGGCGAAAACATCGTCATGGATCTTGGTCTAAATAAAATTCATCCAGAGATCGTAAAACTAATAGGCAAGCTTAAATTTAGAGCGAGCTACGGTCAAAATGCCTTGGCTCACAGCCTTGAAGTAGCTCACCTTGCTGGCATCATTGCAGCTGAGTGTGGTGGAGATGAGAAGCTTGCAAAAAGAGCTGGCATACTTCACGATATCGGCAAGGCGCTAACTCACGAGTATGAGGGCAGCCACGTTGATCTTGGAGCTGAAATTTGCAAACGCTACAAAGAGCATCCAGTAGTTATCAACGCTATCTACGCTCACCACGGCCACGAAGAGGCAACAAGTATAGAAAGTGCGGCTGTTTGCGCAGCTGACGCACTAAGTGCGGCTCGTCCAGGTGCAAGGCGTGAGGTGCTTGAGAGCTTCCTAAAGCGTGTCGAAGAGATCGAAAACATCGCAAAAAGTAAAGATGGCATCAAGCAAGCTTATGCAATAAATGCAGGCCGTGAAATTCGCGTCATAGCAAACGCTAAGCTCATAAACGATGACGAGGCCGTACTTGTAGCAAAAGAGATAGCTCAAGAGATCGAGAGCAAGGTGCAGTATCCTGGCGAGATAAAAGTAAGCGTCATCAGAGAGACTCGTGCTGTTGATTTTGCAAAATAACGGCAAGATATGAAATTTCTTTTTTCAATTTTATTATTTTTCTCAATTGGCTTTGCCAGCGAGGAGCTCGTGCTAGACTCGGCAAACTCGTTTATAACAACGATGAGAGGCGCTAGAAACGCTCCTATAAAAGAGCTAATCGAGCAGTCAAAAGCAACGATCATCTTTCCAAGTATTAAAAAGGTCGGTTTTGTAGTTGGTGGTATGGGTGGAGATGGCATTATGGTTGTTGGCAACATTAACTCGCCAAGTGAAATTTTACCAGTTAGCATAAGTGGCGGCAGTATCGGTATACAGCTTGGTTATGAAGATAGTTCACTTGTACTTTTTATATTTAAAGATAGCATTATCCACGATATTAAAGATGCCAAGATCACGCTTGATACAAAGCTTTCAGTAGCTTTTGGTGACATTGGACGCAATTACAGCAAAGTAAGCGATTTTAAATTTTCAAGTGATATTTACGCATATGCCACAAATGATGGTTTCTTTGCGGGAGCTAGCTTTGGTGGAGCAGTCATCAGTGCAAGAGAAGAAATTTTAAAGCAAAGTGGCTATGCCTATGAACAGCTAATAGCCTCTGCATCTAAACTTTTAGGAGATTAATGCAAGATATCATAAGCTCAGTTTCAACATACGGCTATATTGTATTGTTTTTTTATAGTCTTGGTGGTGGCATGGTTGCATTAATCGCCGCTGGAATTTTAAGTTTTGCTGGCAAGATGGATATCACTCTTAGTATAATTATCGCTGCTGTGGCAAATACAATCGGTGACACACTAATTTTTTATGTCGCAAGATTTAATAAAAACTCACTTATGCCTTATATCAAAAATCATAAAAGAAAGCTTGCTTATGCAGGAATTTTGGCTAAAAAACACGGCGATAAGATAATATTTATCAAGAAATTTATCTACGGCGTCAAAACTTTGGTTCCTATCGCACTTGGACTTACGAAGTATTCATTTTATAAATTTAGTATTATAAATTTGATCTCGTCAGTGCTTTGGGCGATCATTATCGGATTTGCCAGCTTTAAAGCGGGTGATTATTTTGTAGGTGCAAGCTACTATCTTGGTGAGCATGGATATATTATGCCTATTGCCATGGTTTGTTTGTTACTTGGAATTTGGTTTTTTTTACAACATATTACAAAAAGGAGAAAAGCATGAAAAAGGTGATATCTGCTTTAATCGTAGTTATCGTGGTAGCCATTGGAGCGGTTTATTTTGCTTCAAATGAGGTGGAGAAAAACTATCAAAGGATAGTGAATGATCTAAATAATATCAAGGGCTTTAAAATTTCTAATAATAATTATAAAAAAGGATTTTTTGGCTCAAAAGGATCATTTGATTTTAGTGTTTCAAAAGATCTTTTGGAAAATATATTTGGTAAAAATGTAAATGAGGATTTGGTTTTTAAAGTAGAAAATGAAATTTCTCATACAGCGCTTGCTTTTATAGATGGCTTTGAAATAGACTCAAAAATTTCTATCCAAAACGATATGATTAAAAAC
>NZ_POZU01000062.1:0-13357 GCF_002914005.1 Campylobacter concisus
ATATATGGCTTCATATTGGTTACAAATACTCTTATTTGTTATAAATTTTCCTAAATAACTTGCCGTATTGCTATCTAATGCATATGTAAAATCGATAGGCTTTACATATATTTCACCTTCTTGAATGTTCCTTTCAAGTGTATAAGCGTCTATGATTTGGAATTTATTAAAACCACAAAAAGATTGTGTAGTAAAATTTTCTACATTTATGTTTGGTATTTCTCCAGAATAAGCCATTTTACAGTGTATGTCATATTCTTTTATAATACTTATTTTATGCTCTTTCATAAAATCGAGATATTCTTTTACAGACAAGGCGATTTTTTCTGTTGTTAAAACATCTAAATTTGATATTTTGTTTACTATATATAGAATTCCTTCATTCTTTGGATATTCTTTAATGATCGGTTCTTTGGAAAAAATCATTTGAGTATCTCCGTTTATAAATTTTTCCAAAATTTCTTGCATAAAACTATTTGGGTTAAGTCTAAATTTATTTATATCATGTGGTGTAAAAATCACTTTGGCTCCCTTTTTATATTCCCTTGATTTTATAAAAACTTTGTTAGAATTACAAGAAAACTTATAGGAGCCAAAAATGTCAAATATCTTAATCACCGGAGCAGGCGGCGTTAGCCAAGTCGCAACCGTAAAATGTGCGATGAACTCGGACGTTTTTACAAATATCACCCTTGCAAGCCGCACAAAAAGTAAGTGCGATGCGATCGCTAAATTTATAAAAGAGCGCCTTGGCGTAGAGATAAAGACCGCGCAGATCGACGCTGACGACACAGCGGCTGTAGTAGAGCTCATCAAACAAACAAAGGCTGATTTGCTTCTAAACGTCGCGTTGCCGTATCAGGACCTAACGCTCATGGATGCTTGTGTAAAGGCTGGCATACCTTACATCGACACCGCAAACTACGAGCACCCAGACACGGCAAAATTTGAGTACAAGCTGCAGTGGGCGAAGGATAGTGACTTCAAAAACGCTGGCACGATGGCGCTTCTTGGCTCAGGCTTTGACCCAGGCGTGACAAATGTATTTTGCGCTTACGCACAGCAAAATTTATTTGACGAGATCCACGAGATCGACATCCTAGACTGCAACGCAGGCGATCATGGCTATGCTTTTGCGACAAATTTCAACCCAGAGATAAATTTACGCGAAGTTAGCGCAAATGGCCGCTACTGGGAGGCTGGCAAGTGGATCGAGACAAAGCCGATGGAGATCATGTTTAAGTGGGACTACCCAAAAGTTGGCGTCAAAGATAGCTACCTGCTCTACCACGAGGAGCTTGAAAGCTTGGTTAAAAACATCAAAGGGCTAAAGAGAATCCGCTTTTTCATGACCTTTGGAGAAAGCTACCTAACTCACATGAAGTGCCTAGAAAACGTGGGAATGCTCCGTATAGACGAGGTCGAGCATAACGGCGTAAAGATCGTGCCGATCCAGTTTTTAAAGACCTTGCTGCCTGATCCTGCGTCGCTAGGCCCTCGCACGAAAGGTAAAACCAACATCGGCTGCGTAATACGTGGCCTAAAAGACGGCAAAGAGCGTCAAGTCTATATCTACAACGTCTGCGACCATGAGGCTTGCTACGCTGAGACCGGCGCACAGGCCGTGAGCTACACCACAGGCGTGCCAGCGATGATCGGCTCACTAATGGTCGCCAAAGGTATCTGGAGCGGCAAAGGCGTCTTTAACATGGAAAATTTCGATGCCAAGCCTTTCATGGATGAGCTAAATAAGCAGGGCTTGCCGTGGGAGATAATCGAAATGAAACCCGGCGAGAGGTACGAAGTCTAAATTTAGGCTTGTCTTTTTGCCTTACTCTGCGTTGTATTTAAATTTTACTCGGTCACGTATTTCATATACGCTCCCGTCATAAAATTTAAATCCGCCTTGATTAAGGCAAAAATACTTCTCCCTATTTGGTGGGTATATTTAAATAGATTTGAAATTTTTGCCCCCGCGACAGACTATATGTCTAGTCTTGGAGCGAAAATTTCGTCACTTCTACTTGCAGCTACAAGCGAAGTGAAGTAGAAATTTCGCCTCATCTAAGCAAAAAATACCGCGCTTTGCTATGTAGTATTTAAATTTCTAGTTTAAATTTTGCACCGCTAGCATTCAAATTTTACATCAAATTTAATTTAAGCTTCCACACCGAAAAGCGTTTAAATTCAGCTATAATCGCGCAAATTTTATTAATGCCAATTTGAGTAAATTTAAAGCTCTCAATCTCCAGTCGCTCAAACCCTGCGCCCACTCAAATAAACAACAAAAGGAAAAATTTAAACTCTTCAAAAACTTCACTATCTTTTTTAGTCGTGCTAAGCGCGCTCGCGGCGTATTTTAATAAATAAATTTAGCCTTGCGGGTTTGACTCAAATTTCGGTCAAATTCGCAAATTTTAGGTCGCCAAAGCCAAAAATCAAATTTGACTCCAGCGGGCCGAGCCAAATTTTACTTTTTCTTATTTTCGCTTTTTTGCGCGCTTAGCGCCTAAAATTTCTGCTTTAAAATTTTAAAAACCTCGTGCTTTGAGAGCTCGTATTTGTCGTATATCACGGCGTCATCGTCGTCGATAGGCTGCATGAGCCCATCAGCCGCGTCGCGGTCTAGTTTACCTCTTTTAAACCTCACGTTTAAAACGTCGATTTTGCGCTTGGCGTCTATCTCGGGGATACCGATTTCGTCGATATCTTTAAAATAAAATTTCGCATTCTTGCCACCTTTTTGTATGAAAAATCCGTCATCTTCGATTTTTCGGTATCACAGAGCAAGAAACTAGGATAAAGAGGTAACTTCGGCGCAAGCTAATTTACTGGCGCCGAATTTGAAAGTTATTTTATAGTTGCCTCAAATCCAACATCTACATCTGGATAGCTCTTTCCACCGTGAAATGGTTTGGCAGCAGCGGCAAATTTATCAAAGCTCTCATTTAGCTTCAAATCATTTACAAGATCAACCGAAAATTTTGCCATTAGCTTGCCATTTTGTACTTCATATTTTGTTTTAAAAATTTTTGAATTGCCATTTATGCTAAGCTCAACATCCATTTCTCCGGCTTTATCATCGCCATTTACTGCTACGATCTTGCCATCTACTGCCTTGCCATCGAAAATAATGCCAATCCTTTTATCGCGGTCAGGCAGCTTTGTATCGATATCTTTTGGCTCAAGCTTAAATTCAAAGCTCTTTAAAAAATCAGCAAAATTTGCATTTTCTTGACTTTTAAAATTTATCGTCTTAAAAGTACCTGGTACGGCTGTTTTATTTGCTAGCTTGTAACCAGTAAATGTCACCTTTGGTTCACCTTCTATGCTAAATGCAAGAGCTGAAACTGCAAAAAATGAAGCTGCTAAAGCAACAGAAGTAAGTTTATTCATAAAGAATCCTTTTTATAATATTGATAATAAATATCGCAAATTATATATCTACTTACTTCAAAAAAGACTTAAAAACTCTTTTTAATTAATGAATAAATTTTTAATATCTTCTTACTCTGGATCATCGCTAAAATCGTTATCCCTAAAGATCACATAAAAATTTATGAGCCAAAAAACAAAAGCGATTGCTATGAGTGTTGCTGGTAAATGAATGTAAAAGCCACTCCAAAAATAAGCCAAAATTCCTCTACTAATGCCAGCTAAAAGAACTAAAATAAAAGCAATTCTACTAAGGCGTAAAAACTCAAGCTCTTGCCCGCTGTGACGAAGTCCTGCGACATTAAATATAAGCATTACGCTAAAAATTACTGCATTTATCGCTATTAGATGCATAAAATTTGTTTCAAGATGGAGTCCAAAAATACCGCTAAAGCCGATCCCTAAAAAACCAAGCGCTAAAAATAGTTGCATAAAATAGTATAAAAGCACAAAACTATGCTTAAAAAGCTCTTTATAGTGCCACTCTTTAAGCTTTGCAAGTACCGCACTTCCGCAAGCTATCGCGGCATAATAGACACCTAAGCTTGCTTCAAAAAATATATTTAAAAGCAAAAAAGCACAAACGCAGCAAATAGCGATATTTTTATAGATAAAATTTGGCACAAAAACAGCTTCATCCATACCTTTTTCTCTTTTTAGTGCTTCTTTCCCAAGTACGACACTAACGCGGTATGAGATGAGTAAGATAGCGATTACGTGGATAAAAACTTGTAAATTTAGAAATTTTTCATTGCCGCTTATTAGATAATAAATTTCAAAGCCTAAAATGCCAAATAAAAAGCCAAGTACGCCAAATTGATCATCGTTTTTATCTCGCCAGATCATATAAACGCAAAGCAAAACCAAGTAAAGCCAAAAAAGAGCGATAAGGCAGTGTGCTAAAAATAGGCTAAAAAATGCCAAGATAAAGCTTATAAAAAAGAGTGAAAATAATATATAAGCATGTATTTTTAGAGATGCTTGAAAATTTGTCCAATCAGTTAGTCCAGTTAGCAAAAATCCAGCATAAGCAAGCGCTAAAAAAAGTTGCAAAAATATAAATTTATGCAAGCTCACAAAATCAGTTGGAGTAAAAAACACACTAGCGCCAAGCACCGCACAGGCGGCACTCATTAAGAAAAATATCCTCATAGGATGAGTAAAAAAATTATTAATCATAATAAATTTGCCCTTTGAAATTTTCATCTATCATCTTGCTAATAAAAGTAAAATCGCGCTCTTTGAAATCTTTGTCTATTTCAAGTTCTCTTTGTATGACCGCACCTTTACTTGATAGGAAATAAATTCTATTTGACATCTTGACAGCTTCCATTCTATCGTGTGTGACGAGAACTACGCTCATACCTTCACTTACTCTTTGGCTGATAATCTCAATTAAAATTTCTTTCATATCATAATCAAGTCCAGAAAAAGGCTCATCCATCAAAAGCAGATCAGGCTTTGTCACGACTGCTCTTACGAAAGCTACCCTTTGTCTCATGCCGCCGCTTAGCTCACTTGGGTATTTTAAAGTATCCTTTTGACTTAACCCAACCTTTTTAAAAAGCTCTAAAACAGCGCTAATGTCTGGTTTATCCATAACCAAAAGCACATTTTCAAGAGCATTTTTCCATGTTAGCAGACGATTTTCTTGAAAAAAATATGTAGTCTTTTTAAAGTTATTAAAAATTTTTCCTTTTCTAGGCTCATTTAGTCCGCTAATAAGCCGAAGTATCGTTGTCTTGCCACATCCTGATGGTCCAAAAAGCGTCACCACCTCGCCACCTTTTACATTTAGACTAAAATTCCTTACGACCTTATCTCTTAAAATTTCATACTCTACGTTTTTAAGCTCAAGCATCATCTTCTCCAAGGCATCAAAGCTATTTTTAGTGGCTCGATGATGAGGTATTCAAAGAGCATGATAAGAGTGATGCTTAAAAGAATATACGCCATTACCTCGGTTGTTTCAAGCATTGCCCTTGCATTTGCTATCTTTGCTCCCATGCCGTTATTTGCACCCAGTAGCTCAGCCATTATGACTATCTTTACGCCCATTGCGACAGCTACGCTAATAGAGCTTATTATGTAGCTCGTAAGATGTGGGATGTAAAGGTGTTTTATCTTTTTTAAAATTCCTAGATTATAAGCGTCAAACATCTCTTTTAGCTCCTCATCTACGCTACTCATAGCAACTGCTGAGCTTGCAAAAGTAAGCGGTAAAACGGTTATAAAGATAGTAAAAACGGTGCTAAAATTTCCAAATCCAAACCAAAAAATAGCAAGCACTATCCAAATAATCGGCGGCATTGACAAAAGCAAGGTTATAACAGGTTTTAAAAAGGCTGCAAAACTTTTAAAACTACCTGCTATTAGCCCTAGAAATATACCAAAAAATGTTGCCGAGCAAACTCCAATCAGTGATCTGCAAAGTGTTATGTTTATCTCGCTGTTTTTGTAATCTTTTAAAATTTCACAGGCTTTTAAAAATACATCTTTTGGTGGTGGAAGTAGGAGTGGGGAGCTAAACTCGCTTCCCACTTGCCAAATGGCTAAGATCAAAAAAACTACGGCAAATCCGCTAAATCCACCCCAAAAATAGTCAATTATTTTTAAAAAGCTTGAGCGATCTTTTTTGATGCCATCAATTAGTATCATAAAAATAGACCTTTATCTGGCATCTTGCCACCTAGGAATTTTGGATTAAACTGATAAATTTCTTCAAAAAATGCCATGATCTCATTTTGTAGTTCATTTGCTTTTGTCACTGTTAGATTTGCCTTATCAAAAGCATTTGCAAGTGCTACTTCTGGAGCTGGCAAGTAGCTTGAGCCGATCTTTGCTGCGCTTTGCTTGTTTTCAAGTATCCAAGAAAGTGCATTTTTAAGATCGTTATGAAGCGTGTCAAATAGATTTAAGTTTTTCTCGTAAAAGCCTCTTTCTACGATAATGCCAGCCATTGGGATTATCGGTTTTGTGCCAAAGCTTTCGCCCCAAATTTTTGGAAAATCAACTGAGTAATGCACGCTAACGCCTGCTTTTTTACCACGCAAAATAGTCGCTTCACCAAGAGGTTGTGGGACTATTAAAATGTCAAAATCTTTTTGTAAAAATAAAAGCAAAGCCTCAGGTGGCGTTGCTGTATAGGTGATGTCTATCTTGTTAACGTCTATGCCTCTCTTCTTGCAAAGCGCTCTTAGGACAAGATCAGGCATGTCGCCTCGAAATGGCATGATGAGCTTTTTGCCTACAAAATCCTCTAAATTTTTGATCTTTTCATCCTTAACCATAGCGTTCATAACGCCAAGAGTTAGTAAATTTAACATCGCAAAATCAAGACCTTGATTTCTTAAATTTGCAGCGACATTTGATGGTGACATCGTGACTTTAATATCTCCACTAGCGACGCCTGCACGAAGCTGATCTGGTGTTTTCCAGATATTTAGGCTTACATCGTAAGTTTTATTTAACTCGCCTTGCAGCGCAGCAACTGCCATGATAACGCTTGGGATCGCTGGTGCGCCCCACATAGTAAAGCTCTCTTTTGCAAATAAATTTGGTGCAAATGCGCTAACGCCTAAAGCTGTGCTAAGTCCTAAAAATTTTCTTCTATTTAACATCTTTTTCTCCTTTAAAAACTACTGTGAAAGCTAATGAAAAATGTCCTGCCAGGGGCATGAACGACTACTGGATCAAGTGCTGCTACGTGATCACCGCTGATAAATTCTGCATAATCTTTGTCAAATAAATTTGCTACGCCAAATCTTATGCCAACTTTGTTTTTAAACTCTACGCCGCCATAAAGATCAAGCAAACCAAATCCTTTTGCTGCCTCTTTTTTATCGATGCCTAAGCCATTTTGCTTGCTAAAATCACCTCTAGTTTGCTTTGAAACTAGCCTTAGCGCAGTGCCAAGGTTGTAGCTACCAAAGCTTGCATAGTCTTTGTAATCAAATGCAAAATTTGCCTCAAAAGGTCTTATTTGATAAAGCGGTCTGCCATCGGTTTTGTTTTGTCCGTAGTTGTAGTAAAGTGAGCTTTTTAAGCCAAAGTGCCTTGCAAAACTATACTCTGAGTTTAAATTTACACTATAAAGCGTTGCATCAACGTTTCTTGAGATGACGGCATTTTTGTTTATTAGAGGCATGGCAGCTTTTGAGTGACGTCTATCAAAAATAATCAAATTTTTAACGCTATCAGCGATGAAATGTCCTCCAAAGCTAAAAGCATCTTTGTTTTGAAGCGAGTTTAGGTATTCTTTATAAAACTCACTGCCAAATTTAAAGCCAAGAACCGCTCTATTGTGTCTTTCTGGCTCTAAATTCGGATTTGCTATCCAGCCAGAGTCATTTGGTCCATAAAGCGTATTAAAGCGTTCCATATTACTTGGCAAGCGAGACAAACTCTCAAGTTTTGCAAAGTAGCTATCCTTATCATTTGGTGTAAATTTATATTTTAAACTTGCACTAAAAGCGTCTTTTTTGATCTTATCGCTTACGTCTTTGCCATAAATTTGACGAAGTAGTCCACGAGTCGTACTAATAGCTGGATTTGGTGCAAAAAATTTAGTATCAAGTCCGTTAAGCTTACTTCTTTGCTCTTCATATTTTAAGGCAAGCGAGGCTTCATTTGCTTCATTAAATTTATAAGCAAGTGTGTCAAAGAGCATAAATTTATCATTTCTAACATCAGCAAATCTGTATCCATTAAAGACCCAGTTGTTGCCTTGCTTCATGTATCTTTTGCCGTCATGCTTATCTTTTTCAAAGCCAGCGCCTATTTGATTGTGAAAGCTTGCAAAGTCAGCGTCATACTTTAAATTTGCCTCAAATATATTCCTCTTTAAATCCACTTTCACATTTGGAGTGGCATCTCTTAGATGAAAATTATCAGCTTTTCGCTCAACCTTTTTTAGGATAAATTCAAAATTTAGCGTATTTGAAAGATCTTCTTCGCCTAATCTAATATTTAGCTTGCCGACTTTTCTTGTCGTTTTAAAGGCATCCATCATGTGCTCTGGCTGCTTGTCTTTATCGATATTATCCCTTAAAAACGTAAGCCTAAGCTCGCTAAGATCATTTGGCACAAAACCTAAGATAGCGCTTTGGCCTTGTCTATTGTAGCCATAGTTCCATCTTTTGCCACTTCCATCTTTATAATTATTTGCTTTGGTGAAATTTGCATTTAAAATGGTATAAAAATTTGCGCCACGATATTTAAAAAGCGATGAATTGTAAAAGCTTTTGCCATACATTCCAGCTGAGATATGAAACATATCAGCTGAGTTGTCAAGTAAATTTGTAACAAATGGATATTCGCTTCTTTGAGTGCGGTCAAATTGATTTTCCACAAAGGCACTTTGTGCAACGTTTGGCGTGATGACTGGCGGCGGAGCAAATTCTTTAATAGGTTTTATAGTGTCTAAATTCGCTTCATTTGCTAAAAGCAGTGATGAAAGAACTGCTAGGCTTAAAATGGGCCTCATGTAAACTCCTTTTTAAAGATATAATTATGATTTCTTTTATCAGAATTGTAGTAGCAAAACCCTTTATAAAAGTTGGTGTAAGTCATCCTTTAAATTTTTAATCCATAATTACGAGTCTATTGTAGATAAAATGCTTAATTTTATTTTTGCAAGAGTAGCTAAACGGTGTAAATTTAATGTGAAAGATGTATAAAATTTTGATAATTGTTATATAAAAATTTTTAGATCATAAGTTGATTTAATTATGCTCTAAGATTATTAAGCCTATCTCTTAGCTCTTTTGAAATAGTAAATTTTGAAAGTTCGTATTTGTCAAAAATAATGATCATGTCATCACCAATAGGCTGTACTAGGCCAAAGCAAGCATCTCTATCAAGACGATTTTTTCTAAATTTTACGCTTAAAGTTTCCACTTTTTTCTTATCGCCAAAACTCTTAATGGCGATTTCGTCGATATCTTTAAAGTAAAATTTTATACTTTTTGAGCCTTTTGTAATGATAAACCCATCATCTTCAATACGTAAAAAGTTGTTTTGAAAAATTTTTCTAACACAAAAGAACGCTGAGAGAGCGCCAATGATGATGCCAAAGAGAGACGCTGTGCCAAGAGCTAGATAAAAGTAGCCAACGATGCTAAAGGCAAAAAGCCCAAGCCCAAAGGCTAGCGCCCAAAAAACATCTTTTTTACTCTCTTTTGTTATCACCATATCTCCTTATACTAAGCTAAAATCCCAGCACCATTTATTGCTTGGCTGCGCTCTTTTGCATAAATTCTCTCGCCATTTATCACGTCATATTTCCAGATCGGTGCATTGGCCTTAAAGTCCTCGACAAATTCGTTTATGAGCCTTAGCGCAACCTTTCTTTGAGGGCTTACTACACCTGCTACATATGAGCTCGTATGTACTGCCACGTCGCCTTTTGAATGAGCAAAGAGCACGTAGGCATTTTCTTTTTTGGCTCGCTCTTCCCAGGCATCTAGCCATTTTTTAAGTATTGGCTCATAGATATCAAAGCTAAGCGCCGAAATGCCACCTTCTTCTCTTACGATTCCAACAAAAGTGATGAGTGCACCGCAGTTTTTATCCTTAAATGCATCATACCACTCGTTTGTGATTCTTTGAACATCCAAGTTTCCGTCATAAATTTGCATCTTAACCCCCACAAACTGGTGGCAAGATAGAAATTTTATCGCCTTCTTTTAGAGCAAAATTTATATCGTTTACGATTTCGTCATTTACGGCAACCGCACAAATATTTAGCCATTTTTTTAGCTCCTCTTTATCGCTTAAAGCCGCTTTTACCTCGCCTAAATTTTTTGCTTCTATTTTTATATTCTCGAGTCCGATAGGCCCAAGAAATTCGATTTCTATCACATTTTATCCTTTGAAATTTTTGCTGATTTTACTTAAAAATAAATTTAGATATACTTATTTGAAATTTTAAAAAGCGAGAAAAAATGAACGAAATTTTAAAAAGTATAAAAACCCCAGCCTACGTCTGCGAAGAGGCAAAAGTACGTAAAAATTTGGAGCTTTTAAAATATGTCAAAGAACAAAGTGGAGCTAAAATTTTAGTAGCACTTAAGGGCTTTGCGTTTAGCGGCGTGATGGATATGGTGGGCTCTTATCTTGACGGTGCGACCTGTAGCGGACTTCACGAGGCAAAATTTGCTAGCGAATACCTAAAAGGCGAGATCCACACATATAGCCCAGCCTTTAAAGATGAGGACTTTGATGAAATTTTAAAAATTTCAAAGCACATTACATTTAACTCTTTTGCGCAGTGGCAAAAATTTAAGGGTAAAGCCCTGCAAAATGGCATCATCTGCGGCCTGCGAATAAATCCAGAGGTCTCACTTGCGCCAACTGATAGCTACAATCCATGCGGTAAATTTAGCAGGCTTGGCATCACGAGAGCAAATTTTAAGCCTGAGCTTCTTGATGGCATCACGGGGCTTCATTTTCACGCGCTTTGCGAGGAGAGTGCTAGCAGCTTACAGGTCGTGCTGGAGGCATTTGAAGAGAAATTTGGCGAGTTTATACCAAAGATGAAGTGGATAAATATGGGCGGCGGCCACCACATCACTAGGGCTGATTACGACGTTGAGCTACTTATAAATATCATTAGGCGCTTTCGCGAGAAATATGGCGTAGAAGTATATCTAGAGCCTGGTGAGGCCGTTGGCTGGCAGACTGGCTTTTTGATAAGTAGCGTGCTTGACATCGTGCATAACGAAAAAGACATAGCCATCCTTGACACCTCGGCCGAGGCGCATATGCCAGATACTGTGCTCATGCCTTACCGCCCAGCTGTTAGAGGTGAGAGTGAAAATGGTAAATTTACTTATAGATTTGGCGGCAATACCTGCCTAGCTGGCGATATAGTAGGGCTTGAAGCGGGCGATGCAGAGTATAAATTTGATAGCGAGCTACAAATCGGCGATCAAGTCATCTTTGAAGATCAAATCCATTATACGATCGTGAAAAACACGACATTTAACGGCATAAAGCTGCCTGATCTACTGCTTTTAAAAGAAAATGGTGAGATAAAGATGATTAGAGAGCTAGACTATGAAGAATATAGGCGTAGAAACTAATAGCTGGCCTTGCGGCTAGTTTCTGACTGTTAAATACTAAAAGCTCATTTGTATTTATATCTATAAAATTTTTACAGATCAGTATCCATAAATTTTGGCAAAATTATCTATCTTTGCACTCTTTTGCCAGTTGTATTCAGTTTCATTTGCGATCTTTTGGGCTAGCTCCTTGCCAAAATAATCGCTGATAAAGCCAAGCACCATATCCATGCCAGCAGCTACGCATAAAGCTGTGTAGAACTTACCTGTCCTCACTCACCTAGCGCGCTCTTGCCACTTTACTGCTAAGCCGCAACTTTTTACCCACTCAAGCGATCTTTTATTTGAGGTAGCTTTTAGTCCGTTAAGCTCTCCTGTGCGAGCGATGAGCGCCGAACCTGTACATACGCTTAGGCAAAATTTGGATGCCAAAACGCACTCTTTAAGTCTCAAAATAAACTCACTATCATTTACAAGTGCCCTTGTGCCTTGACCACCAGGGAGTAGCAAAATGCTCTCTTTTGGCATCTTGTTAAGTTTTTTTTATCAAAAAGCCTTGCTTGCTTCTTTTCATCCCACCATCAAACGAGACATAATTAATGTTAATTTCAGGTACCCTTGCCAAAAACTCCACCGGCCCCATTAGATCAAGCGTCTCATAGTCATCAAAGATAAGGCAAAAAAGATCCATAGCACAGTCCTTTTTAACTAAAATTTGGCTTTATTTTAGCTAAATTTTCAGATCAAAAACGATAAAAATTAACAAAACTTAAATATTTTTTATAAAATTTTTAGTAATCTTTTTTGCTAAGGTTTGCTTGTGATTAGCTCTGATATAATAGCGACCAAAATAGCGTAGCTATGCGATTTAACGTATTTAACCAATACTTAAATTGTTTAAGCTCAAACTCATAAAGGACTACAATGACGAGAATTCTTACTCTACTTTTTACATTGTCTGTTGCGGCAATGGCCATTGAGGGACCAACTGGCGTCAATCAATTTGACAGCACCATTTGGGCAGCACAGAGGATAGAAAATATCAAGCCTTACGAACATAGCTGGGGTCCGATATTTACTTTTATCCAAGGTAATGATTATTTTGCAATAGTAGCACTTTCTATCATTTTGGCTGTTATTGGAGCATTTGCATTACACTTTTTAATCATTGGACCAAAACATTTTAGTCATGATGGTAAAAAGGTATTTGCTTTTTCATTGATCATACGTATAGCTCATGGTTTGGCAGCTATCTCATGGATCATTTTAGTGCCAACTGGTATCATCATTATGTGGGGTGCAGAGCTTGGCGGTGGAACATTTGTGCGTTTCTGTAGATATTTGCACGATATAGCAACTGTGATCTTTGCTGTTTCTGTGCTTCCTATGTTATTTACCTGGACAAAGAGAATGCTTCCGGCAATTTATGATATCAGATGGATGATGATAGTTGGTGGCTATTTATCAAAGAAAAAGAGACCTGTTCCGGCTGGTAAATTTAATGCTGGTCAAAAAGCATGGTACTGGATCGCTATCCCTGGTGGTATCGTTATGATAATTACTGGCGCGATTATGTATTTCTTAAACTTCAAAGAGCCAGCAGTTGCTTCTTGGTTTGGTCTTACACAAATTGATCTTTTAAGATACAGCGTAATTATCCATAACTGTCTTGGCATCGCATGTGCAGTATTTTTCTTAGTTCATATTTATATGGCAGCTATTGCTATTCATGGTGCTATTTGGTCGATGATTACTGGATATAAAGAGGAAGAAGAAGTTTATGTTCTTCATCACTACTGGTATCAAGAGCTCGTTAGAGAGAATAAAATTCCAGTATCTGATTATGAAAAGTCTTATAC
>NZ_POZU01000063.1:0-60875 GCF_002914005.1 Campylobacter concisus
CGCCTAGGCTTTGCATCTGGCTTTCATACCTAGCCTTGGCGTAAGCCGTTCTCATGTTGGTATTAAATATAGTCCTTAGCCGCCTATTGCCTACGTAAATTTCTTTTTCTTTGCCGGTCTTTGGGTCGTTTACCTTGATCTTTCCTAGCCAGCCTTTCTTTGCAAGCATAGGTTTTTCACTATTTTTGTTTGCTGTTAGTCTATTTTACGATATTTTACGTAGCATTTTTTCTAAAAGTAGCTTTAGTCCAACAAGACGAAAATTTATAAAATTTTGCTTTGATATTACATTTGTCATTTTTGTAATTGCTTGTTTTTTAAAAGGTATTTTCAACGCTTTAATGCCACCAAAGGTAAGGCAAATAGATATAAAAATAAAAAATTTACAAAGCAACCTAAAAATAGCCATGATAACGGACGTACATATTGGCGAGTTTTTGCAAAAAGATTTTATGGCAAAGCTTGTTAGTGATATAAATTTAGCAAAACCAGACATTGTTGTGATAGTTGGAGACCTTGTCGATGTGAGTGCGCAGTCTATTGGCGATTTTCTTGATCCCTTAAGATATCTAAGAAGTACTTATGGTACATTTTACGTCCCTGGCAATCATGAGTATTATCACGGGATAGATGGTATTTTAGAAAAAATCAGTTCTCTTGGCATAGAAATTTTAGGTAATAAAAACAAAAAAATTGCGAGTATAAATCTAGCTGGCGTTTACGATTTGGCTGGCATTAGGTTTAAGCATTTAGAGCCAAATTTAGATGAGGCATTGACAGGACGTGACCCATCGCTACCTACTATCTTGCTCTCTCATCAGCCAAAATTTATAAAATCAATGCAGCAAGACGTTGATCTGGTGCTTTGCGGTCATACACACGCTGGTCAAATTTTTCCTTTTGGTCTTTTGGTCTTACTTGATCAGGGATTTTTACATGGGCTTTATAAGATTAATGATAAAATGCAAGCTTATGTTAGCAGTGGTGCTGGATTTTGGGGGCCTCCTGTTAGAATTTTTGCTCCAAGTGAGATTGCAATATTAAATTTAAGTAAGGAATAAAATGAATAAAGACAATCTGTTTTCTCAAATTTTTGGAAAGGTTGCAAAGATTAACTTTTTCAAACCACTTCAAGAAGCCATAAATTCTTTTTACATAAAGCTGTTTAAGATAGATATGAGCGAGTTTAAGCCAGCAAATGAATATAAAAATTTAAATGAGCTTTTTACTAGAAGGCTCATAAAACCAAGAGATTTTGATGCAGCAGATGAGATGTTTATAAGCCCAGTTGATGGTACTTGTCTTAGTTTTGGTAGCACAAAGGAACTAAAGGCCTTTAGCATAAAAGGCATGGAGTATAGTGTAAGTGAGCTATTGGGGCAGAGTGAGCTTGAGGGCGAATATGACTTTGCAAATATTTATCTTAGCCCAAAAGATTATCATCATTATCATGCGCCTTGCGATATTGCCATTAAAAAAGCCATATATATTCCGGGTAAACTTTACAGCGTGGCTGCAAAATGGCTTGCAAAAGTAGACAGCCTTTATACAAAGAACGAACGCGTAGCGCTATTTTGTGAGATAAAAAATGGTAAGAAACTTTGGCTTGTTTTTGTAGGTGCGCTAAATGTCGGAAAGATGAAATTTTGTTTTGATGAGCGTATACAGACAAATGCGATGGCAAATTTTACACAAATTTACGAGTATGGAAATTTACATATCAAAAAGGGTGAACGCCTTGGGAATTTCGAGCTTGGCTCAACTATCGTGATACTTAGCGAAAAAGATGCGATCGAATACAATCTCTTTGAAAATAAAGAGCTTAAATTTGCTGAGACCATCGGAATAATAAAATAAATACGCTAGGCATATGAGTAAAATTTTTTATACCCTACTTGGCCGGTGTCCTATTTGCTTAGATTTTGGTGGTTTTTTCATATATCCATATATAATATGAGCTTAAAATAGTATTAGGTATGAAAGCTTGTAAAATATAATGAGTGCATTATTTTATCTATCGAAATCTTTCTTGCTTTAATTGTGTTCTTCATTGAGCCATCAACCTCTGCAACTAAGCTATTATCTTTACTTATAAAACCCATATTTATATCACAAAGCCGGAGATGGCATTTACATCATTACTTGTATAGAGAAGCTTATGTATCAATAAAAATTATTAATAAGACATAAGATAACTTAGTATATTTTTTAAAAGAATTTTTATTAACTATAATAAGGAAGTTTAAAATCGTCTTACAACCCAAGACTTAAATATTTTTATGTGTAAATTTTGACTATTTAGCCCAAAAGAGGGCTAAATTTAAATATTAAACCTAAAGTGCATAACATCGCCATCTTGTACGACGTAGTCTTTGCCTTCAAGCCTCATCTTGCCAGCCTCTTTGGCTCCGTTTTCGCCGCCATGTGCGATGTAGTCGTTATAGCTTATCACTTCGGCTCTGATAAAGCCCCTCTCAAAGTCGTTGTGGATGACGCTTGCTGCTTTTGGCGCTTTCCAGCCATTTGTGATCGTCCAAGCCCTTACTTCCACGACGCCAGCGGTGAAATAGCTTATCAAATTTAGCTTTGCAAAAGACGTTTTGATGATCTTTTCAAGTCCGCTCTCACTCGTGCCAAGAGATGCCAAAAACTCGTGAGCCTCCTCATCGCTTAGGCCTATTAGCTCCTCTTCTACTTTAGCGCAAAGCTTGATCACCTCGTGATCTGAGGCTTTTGCATACTCTTTTAGCGCTTTTACAAATTTATTATCTTCGCTAAGTCCTTCTTCATCGACGTTCGCACCATAAACTACCTCTTTGGCGCTTAAAAGTCTTAGTTCTCTATTTAACGCCAAAAACGCCTCGCTATCTCTTTGCTCAAAGCTACTTGCACTTTTGCCTTCATTTAGGTGAGCCAAAAGTAAATTTGCTATCTCAAGTGCCTCTTTCGCACCTTTTGCATTTGCTTTTGCTTCTCTTGTGAGCTTTTCTACTTTTTTGTTTAGCTGCTCGATATCAGCTAATATTAGCTCGGTTTGGATGATCTCGATGTCTCTTACTGGATCGACGCTACCCTCGACGTGGGTGATATTTTCATCTTCAAAGCAGCGAACGATATGCAAAATAAGCTCGGTTTCTCTGATATTTGATAAAAATTTATTACCAAGTCCCTCACCAGAGCTTGCACCTTTCACAAGACCAGCGATATCGACAAATTCGATGGTTGAATACTGAATTTTATTAGGATTAACTATCTTTGCAAGCTCATTTAGACGCTTATCAGGCACTGGCACGATGGCTTTGTTTGGCTCGATCGTACAAAACGGATAGTTTGCGCTCTCGGCGTTTTGCGCCTTTGTAAGTGCGTTAAATGTCGTTGATTTGCCCACATTTGGTAGGCCTACGATTCCAACTGAAAGTCCCATCAATTCTCCTTGCCAAGTGCTTGTAAAAAGTATAAATTCATCCTCACGCCAGCCCCGCTCGCACCTGTCTGGTTGTACCCCCATGCCTTTTCGCGGTACGCTGGGCCTGCGATGTCGAGGTGTAGCCACTTATCTTTATACTCGTCCTTGATAAATTTAGCTAGAAACATACCAGCTGTGATTGCGCCGCCATATCTGCTTGAGGCGCAGTTGCTAACGTCTGCGATCTGGCTTTTGATAAGCTCGCTAAGATAAGGGTTAAAATCAAGCGTAGTTGCTAGCTCGCCGCTATCTTTTATCTTGTTTTTAAACTCGTTTTTTAGGTTCTCGCTGTTACCCATGATGCCTGTTGTGTACTCGCCAAGTCCCACGACGCAAGCGCCAGTTAGGGTTGCCATGTCAATTAAGATGTCTGGCTTAAAGTCTTGCGCGTAGCTTAGGCAGTCAGCCAGCACCAAACGTCCCTCTGCGTCGGTGTTTCTCACCTCTATGCTAACGCCACTTCTTGAAATAAGCACGTCATCAGGTTTGTAGGCGTTACCACCGATCATATTTTCAGTTGCACCCAAAATGGCGTGAATTTCAAATGGTAAATTTAGCTCCGCCGCACCTTTTATGATGCCAAGAGCTGCTGCTGCACCGCTTTTGTCTGATTTCATCGTTAGCATATAATCAGCCGGCTTTAAGCTAAGGCCACCGCTATCGTATGTTAGGCCTTTGCCAACAAAGATAATGCGTTTTTTAGGTTTTTTAGGCTTGTAAGTTAGGTGGATGAGCCTTGGTTTATGCACGCTTGCGCGATTTACCGCCAAAAATGCGTTCATATTTTCTTTTGCTAGAAATTTCTCGTCATAGACCTCGCACTTTATGCTTGCGATGTTTTTGGCTAAATTTTGCGCATCCTCGGCCATCTTTTGTGGTGTATAAATTTCTGGGATTTCATTTACGATATCTTTTGCAAAATTTGTAGCACTTGCTATTATCTCTGCCTCTTTAAAGCCATCATTTGCAGCTTTTAGATCGACCTTTTTGCCAGCAAATTCTTCAGTAGAAAAGATGATCTCTTTAAGGGTGTATTTCTCTTTTTTCTCTTTATACTTGTTAAATTCATAACTTCCAAGCAAAAAGCCCTCAGCTAGCGCCTCAAAGCTTAGTTTTTGACACTCCGCTATGTAAGAAGCTAACTTTATGCTCTTAATATTTAGCGACTTTAGTGCGTTATAAGCTTTAGCAGCTGCAACTCTAAGCTCGTCAAGATCAAGCTTAAAAAGTGGCACGTAAGCCCTTTTTGCCTCGCTTAGGACAAGGACACTCTCACCTTTGTAATTATTAAATTTAATAGCCTCTTTATCGCCTATAAATTTATGTTTTAAGTCCTTATCTACTACGAAAATTAGTTCAATATCAGCTTTTATATCTTTTAATTTTTTATCAACTATTTGAAACTGCATGTCTTCTATCTCTCCTTTCGTTTAAAATTTTATTTTCGATGCGCTTAAATGCATAGATCAAAAGCCCCATAAATATGGCAACCACTGGGATAGCGACATACCAGTGCTCTTTTGCTTTTTGAAGTAGCACTAATATATGCTCGCCAAGTATCCAAGCAGGTATGGTGGTGATCGCCGCCCAGCACCAAGCGCTGATTAAATTTATAAAGGCATATTTTTTAGCGTCATAGCCAGTAAGTCCTATGCAAAGCGGTATGATGACACGAAAGCCATACATATAGCGTTGCAAAAAGATGATCGGCCAACCGTATTTTTTCAGCATTATGTGCGCCACTGCAAATTTTCTCCGCTGCGTGTGAAGCCTTTTTGCGATGTATTTTTTATTGTAACGGCCAAGGTAGAAGTAAATTTGATCTCCCACAAAGCCTCCAAGTCCAGCCACAAAGATAGCAAGTGCGATATGCATGTGCGTGGTGTGAGCGAGAATTCCAGCCATTATTAAGGCCATCTCGCCTTCCATGATACACCAGACAAAAAGTATGATGTAGCCGTACTCTTTAAGCAGTTCTATGAAAAATTCTTCCATTCTAAACCTCTAAAACGCTATAAATTTTAGTAAGCGACTTTAATTTTTCGCTCCCTTTTAGATCGACTAGATCTATGAGAAAGCAAGCTTCAACGCAGGTTGCGTTAGTTTGGTTGATAAGCTCAACTGAAGCCTTTGCGGTGCCTCCAGTGGCTATGAGATCATCCATCAAAAGCACTCTAGCGCCCGCTTTTTCTCCAAAAGCATCGATGTGAATTTGAACTTCATCGACGCCATACTCTAGGCTATATTTTTGAGAAAGCGTGATAAAAGGCAGTTTTTTTGGCTTGCGAATAGGCACAAAAGGCAGCCTTAGCCTTGCCGCAAGTGCCGCGCCAAAGATGAAGCCACGTGACTCGATGCCAGCGATGTAGTCGATATTTGCACCCTCATATCTCGCCACTAAATGATCTATCAAAAAGTTAAATGCCTCTTTGTTGTTTAGTAGCGTAGTGATGTCGCGAAAAACTATGCCAGGCTTTGGAAAATCATTTATGCAGCGAATAGAGTTTAGTAAAAATTCTTTGCCTTTTTGATCTAAAATTTTCATAAATTTCCTTAAATTTGAGGTTATAGTAGCGCTTCGATCTTGCCTTCAAGCTCACGTATGCGTTGTCTTAGCTTGTCGTTTTCTAGGCGGTACTGGGAATTTCTTGTGCGAAGCGAGGTCACGTCGTTTTTAGTTTTGTTTAGCTCGTCTGTTAAGATGTCGATGTTGCCGAGGCTTCGTTGAAGTTGGATCTGAAATTTTCTTATGACGACCTCGGTGTCTTGGAGGTTATTTTTCATAAAATCTTTTGTCGCACGCTCTTTTTTAAGAAGCGTTTTGAAGTAAAAAACCATGACGGTTAGGTAGATCGCGGCACAAACAAGAGCGGTAAAAACGATCCACTCGCCTATCATTTGCCTGCCTCAAGCTCGATTTTTTTGACTCTTCTTTCGTGTCTGCCACCTGCAAACTCAGTCTTTAAAAAGGCTTCTACCGCCGAGATAGCAACGCCTGCGCCGATAACCCTTGCGCCAAAAGCGATGACATTTGCGTCATTGTGCTCTCTGGCAAGCCTTGCGGTAAATTCGTCGTGACAAAGGGCACACCTTACGTTTTCATGCCTGTTTGCGGCGATTGAGATGCCTATGCCTGTGCCACAAACTAGCACGCCGTAGCAGTTAGGCTCAAGCTTGCTTGCTAACAAATGCGCATAATCAGGGTAATCAACGCTATTTTTATCGTTTGCACCAAGATCAACCACTTCGTATCCAAGCCCTTTAATGGCCTCTTTAAGCTCGTTTTTTAGCTCAAAACCAGCGTGATCGCTAGCTAAGAAAACTTTGTCTATCTTCATGAAAAGTCCGTTAAATTTTTTGTTGATTATAGTCAAAGTTGCATTAAAATAAAATTTTACTCTCAGCCAAAATGAAGCTATAATTTACCAAAAATTTAAAGGAGAAAATGTGAAAAAAGCACTCTTTTTAGTGGCTTCTACGCTAGCCTTTGCAAATGAAAATCTAATAGAGATCTACACAGATCAAACCATTATCACTCAAAAATTTAGTGACGCAAACAGCTCTTTTAGTGCCTTTGTGCCAGAGGGCGTGGAGAGCGAGAGCATCACTATAAATGGGGATTGTGACGCGAATGCTAATCTAAAAAAGATTAGCGAAGAAAGTAGCCAAAGTTACATAAAATGGAAACAAGAAGTTATAAATTTAAATAATAAACTTGAGGCGCTAAATGCAAGAGGCAGGTTTATAGAACAAGCTTTGGTAGGAGAAGATAAAAGTAACGACGTGACAAAAAGAGCTGATGAGTTTTATAAATTTAGCCTAGAAAATATCGAGAAAATTTCAGCTGCTAAAAGCGAGCTTGAAGCGCTTAAAGAAAATGAGCCAAAAAGCGAGATGGCTGGATTTTTGCAGCTTGATATGAAATTTGCTTGCAGCCCAAAAGAGGCGACGCTTTCATATATGGATGACGAGGCCCCAAAGACGCTAAATGAAATTTATGCAGATATGAAAAACAAAAATATCTTGATAAAACAAGAAATTTTGCTCACCAACCCTTTTGCAAGCGATGTTAAAAATTTAAAGCTCGCTATCTACCCAACCAGATATCAAAAGGCGCTTGCTCCAAGTAGCTTTTATCCTTGGTATGAGGAGAGTGAGGCAGAAGCTGCTAGATATAGCGCTTCAAAAAATATGCTAAGAGCTGCGAAAGTCACTGCTGAGGTCGCTGATATGCGTGTGCAAAGAGATGAAAATGAGTTTGCTAAAATTTGGAAGATAGATGGGATAAATTTAGCAAAAGGCGAGAGCAAATATATAACTTATGACACGCAAAAAATGGATGCAAATTTTAGTATTTTTGCTGATTTTTATGGCTCGCTAAAGGCATATAATGTAGCTAGCTTTAAGCTAAATGACGACCTAACGCCAGCTAAAACGCAGTTTTATGTTAATGGTGTGAGTGTCGGTAGTCCTGGCGAGTTTGAGATGAAAGCAAAAGATGAGCCATCTCAGCTATTTTTGGGACAAAACGAGCTAATCGAGCTTAAAAAAGAGCGATTAAATAAATTTAAAAAGAGCTCGCTTCTTGGCAAGGAGCACATAAGCGAAGAGGGCTATGAGATAAGAGTCAAAAATAACTCAAGTAAAAGTGTCGATGTCACTTTGGTTGATCGCGTGCCAGTATCTGCTGATGAGGCGGTAAAGGTCGAGCTAAAGGGCTTTGACAAAAAAGATATCAACAAAGATGGCAAGGTGGAGCTTAAATTTAGCCTTGCTCCAAAAGAGGAATTTAAAAAAGAGTACTCTTATAAGATCACAAAGCCAAAAATTTAGAGCAAATTTGCTCTAAATTTAGCCATTTATAAAGGCGCTTGCGATATCTAAAACATATCTTGTCGGATAAAATATAGTATCTTTTAAAGGCGAGATGAGGATGATGATGAGGTTAAAGATGGCTAACATCAAATTTAAAAGCGCAAGCGTAAATAAAAACTGAAGTAAAATTTCAAAGGTTTCTATATTTAATAAAGCCTTTAGCACAAAAAGCGACAAGATGCCTAAGATGATGTTGTAGCAAATGCCAGCTAGACTTACGTAGATAGCTGCCTTGTAGCCGCCATTTCGCACGACTGTGTAGGTATTTACAGGCACTGGTTTTGCCCAGCCAAACATCATGCCAGTGCTTAGATAAAGCACCAGTGGCACGATGATAGTGCCAACAAGATCGATGTGTTTTATGGGATTTATACTAAGTCTGCCAAGGCTTTTTGCGGTGTTGTCGCCAAATTTATAAGCGACATATCCGTGAGCGATCTCGTGGCCTACGATGGCGATTATTAAAGAGATGACGATAGTGGCGACTTTGACTATGTCTATGTTATCAATGAAGCCCATCTACTTCGCCTTCTTTTAGAGCTTGTTTTGTAAAAAACTCATCGTTTTCTATCGTATCCACAAAGCGTCCGATACGCTCCCAACGCACATTGTAGTTCTTATCCCAGCTAAAATATATAAACCAAGGCTGTCCGACTATGTCCTTGTAAGCCACGCTTCCCCAAAAACGGCTATCATTTGAGTGATCGCGGTTGTCGCCTATCATAAAGTACTCATCCTTTGGCACTTTGACGTAAAATGCATTAAAGTTAAAATTTGGATTTTGAGGAAGTGAGCTAATGGACACTGGCTTCATAAAAACACTATCTTTGTTTGTATTTAGCATGAAAATCATCTGCTCAAATAAATTTACATTTTCATCGTAGTGGATGCCGCTAAATCTATATGGCTCTTTTATGAAAAGTTTGCCATCAAGCTCGGTTATATCGCTACATGAGTAGCCAAATTTACTCTCTTTACCATTTAAATTTTCACGGCAGTTTGCCTTTATAAAGCTATCTCCCTCTTTTGGACGCAAATACAAGGCTTTTTCGGTAAATACTATCTCATCTTCGCTTGTGGCAAAGCAACGTTTTACAAAGTGGGTCTTTTCATCTTTTGGATAACGAAAGACGACTATATCGCCTCTTGCCGGACCATCACCTGTTGCAAGATGCCCATTGTCATTTAGCTCGGGTAAAATTTTTACCTCAAGCCATGGAATTCTTGGTGTTGGTATACCATAAACAAATTTTTTAGCGAATAAAAAATCACCAACCAAAAGCGTATTTTTCATCGAACCAGACGGGATTACAAAGGCTTGAGCTACAAAGAAAATGACAAGCAAAACGATGATAACCGTGCCTGTCCAGCTCGAGCAAAAGTCATAAAATTTAGTAAAAGCTCTCTTCATTATCTCACTCTTTAATTTTTAGCTATCTTTGCTTGTGCAGCAAGGATTGTGTTGTTTAAAAGCATGGCTATGGTCATCGGGCCAACGCCGCCAGGAACAGGCGTGATGTATGAGCATTTTGGTGCGACCTCGTCAAAATCCACATCGCCCACAAGCCTGCCATCATCAAGTCTGTTTATGCCCACATCAACGACTACTGCGCCATCTTTTACCATGTCAGCCTTTAAGAAAAATGGCTTGCCAATGGCTGCAACGATGAGGTCAGCATTTTTGCAAATTTCTTTTAAATTTTTAGTCTTGCTGTGTGTCACAGTAACCGTTGCAGAGGCATTTAGGAGTAAATTTGCCATAGGTTTGCCAACGATGTTGCTTCTGCCAATCACCACTGCATTTAGTCCAGCTACTTCTATGCCATACTCTTTTAAAATCTCCATCACGCCAAGGGGTGTGCAAGGCACGAAGCCTTCAAGTCCGCTAACGAGCTTGCCAACATTTACAGCGTGAAAGCCATCTACATCTTTTCGTGGATCGATCGCTGCGAGCACGACGTTTGTATCGATGTGCTTTGGCAGTGGTAGCTGAACCAAGATGCCATGGATGCTATCATCTAAATTTAGCACGTTTATAAGTGCAAGTAGCTCATTTTGGGTTGTATTTTCACTTAGACGGTGAGCCACGCTTTTTATGCCGTATTCGTTGCAGGCTTTCTCTTTGGCTCTAACGTATGTTTGAGATGCCTTATCTTCGCCGACTAAGACGACGGCTAAGGTTGGCTCGATACCAAATTTCTTTAGCTCATCAGCTCTTACTTTTACGCTTTCTTTGACCTTTAAAGATACGGCTTTTCCGTCTAAAATTTTCATATTCGATCCTTACTTAAAAGCTTTTTTAATCACAAGGGTGGTATCATACCTAAAAATAAATTAAATTTTTAAAAGAGAGGTTTATGAGGTCTGTTTTTTTGATTTTGCTTTTTTGCGTGGCGATTTTTGGTGCTGATTTTATCACAAAGACCGAGTACGCCAAGATGCTCTACCTAAATCCACGTGGCATAGGCTGTGATAAATGTCACGGCGCAAAGGGCGAGGGCAGCCTAATCTCTAAATACAAGCACTTTGACAAAAAAACAAACAAAACGGTCGATGACGAGCTTAGAGCGCCAAAGATAAACGATATAGATTTTGAAAGCTTTAAAGCAGCTCTTACAAAACCAAAAGGCGTCATGCCAAGCTACTTTTTAACAGACGAGGAGACGACCATCCTTTATGAATACATCACAAATCAGATGAAACCTCCTGCAAAAGCGCCAAAAACACAAAATTTAGCCAAGCCAGTCGCACCTGCTGCTACGCAAAAACAGCCAGAGCAACCTGCTAAAGCCGCCCCTGCTACAAAACCAGCAGAACCAGCTAAAACTACCACAGCTAAGCCAGCTGAGTCAGCAAAAACCGCTACTACGCAAGCACCAAAGTCAGCAGTAAAACCAGCTACAAACCCAAAAGATAATCAAAAAACAAATTTAAAAACACAAAATCAAAAGGATAAAAAATGACAAATAAAGAGGCATTTAGCGAAGCCAAAAAATATATCCCAGGTGGTGTAAATTCGCCTGTTCGTGCATTTGGAAGTGTTGGTGGTGAGCCTGTAATGATCGATCACGCAAAGGGAGCTTATCTATACGACATCGAGGGTAAAAAATACCTTGACTTCATCCAAAGCTGGGGACCGCTCATCTTTGGTCACTGCGACAAAGATATCGAAGAAGCGATCATCTCTGCTGTAAAACAAGGCGTATCTTACGGCGCGCCATCTCCAAAAGAGACCACTCTAGCAAAGCTAATATGCGATGAGTTTAAACAAATAGATAAAATTCGCTTCGTTAGCTCTGGCACAGAGGCTACCATGAGCGCTATCAGAGTGGCTAGAGGATATGCTAAAAAAGATGGTCTAATAAAATTTGAAGGCTGCTACCACGGACACAGCGACGCACTTCTTATCAAAGCAGGAAGTGGTGCTACGACATACGGCAACGCTTCAAGCAGCGGCGTGCCACAAGATGTTGTGAAAAACACTTTTTTAGCTATCTACAACGACATCGAGAGCGTAAAAGCCATTTTTGAGAACAATAAAGACAAAATCGGTGTCGTCATAATCGAGCCTATCGCTGGAAATATGGGGCTTGTGCCAGCTGATAAGAAATTTTTAGAGGAGCTTAGAGCGCTTTGCGATAAATTTGGCGCTGTGCTTATCCTTGATGAGGTTATGAGTGGCTTTAGAGCCTCACGCCTTGGCTCATATCCATTTCATGAGGTGGACGCTGATCTCATCACATTTGGCAAGGTTATAGGCGGAGGCATGAACGTCGCTGCATTTGGGGGTAAAGCTGAGATAATGGACTGCTTAAGCCCAGATGGCGCTGTCTATCAAGCAGGCACGCTAAGTGGCAACCCAGTAGCGATGAGTGCTGGCATAGCGGCTATTTCTAAGATAAATAGCGACGCAAATTTATATGCTAGACTTGAAAAACTAGCTAAAAAACTAATGGACGGCTTTAAAGAGGCTGCAAAGAGTGCTGGCATCACCATCCAAACTGATGTTTGTGGCTCTATGTTTGGCTACTTTTTTACAGATCACGCCGTGAAAAACTACGACGATGCGTTAAAGAGCGATACAAAGCTATTTGCTAAATTTCACCAAGCGATGCTTAAACGCGGAATTTATCTAGCGCCAAGTCAGTTTGAGACGGGATTTGTCTGCGATGCGATGAATGAAACCGATATCGATCTAGCGGTAAGCGCAGCTAAAGAGGCGTTTTTGGAGATAAAAGCCTAATGGCAAAATTTAAGATAAAAGATATCGTAGCAGGTGCTGAGCAACTAAGCCTTGGCGTTTCAATCGTAGTTGCGATCTTGCTTGGCACTGGGCTAGGGTATTTTGTAAAAAAGGCTACAAATTTCACACCAGCTCTTTGGATAGGCTTTGCTATTGGCATTGCAGCTGCTATTTTAAATGTCTATAAAGCTTACAAAGCACAGATAAAAAGCCTAGATGAGCTAAAAGATGAAAGTAGGTATAAAGGCTACACAAAAGACGATGATGAGGACGATTAGTAGACTTTTGATTTGCTATTTTGCGCTTTGGCTAGCTCTTAGCGTGGTTGGCAAATTTATATCAAATCAATTTTTTATAAGCTCGCAAATTTCATTTTTTGCCTCGCTTATCATCCTAACGGCTAGTTTTTTTGCCTATAAAAACCGTATAAACTCAAGGCTAGAAAATGCAAGAGATGAAATTTTAGCCACAATAAAAGAAGAGGACGAGGATGAGGAGGATGAAATTTCTCTTCAAGAAGAGATAAAAGAATTTAACCTAAAGGATGAGAAAACAAGGCTAAAAAAGCAGAAATTTTCATTTAAGGATAAGAGTTATGTGGTAGCATTTATGCCTTACCGCTTGGTGGCTTATGCAGCATTATTCTTGGGATTTTTATTTTTAAGAAATGAAAATTTACTAAATGTGCCTGGCTTTTTAGTGGGGCTTGCTCCGATGCCTATTGGTGCATTTATTTTTGGGCTTATGGAGAATAAATTTAATACCGCAAAGGATACTAATGGCAAGTAGCTTTAGGATCATCCGTTCGATGGGGCCACTATTTTTAGGCATGAGTTTACTTTTTATCGGAAATGGCCTAGTCATCGCATCTTGTAGTGCACTGCTTAAGCAAAATGGAGTGGGTGAGCTAGAGATTGGATTAATCAATACAGGCTTTTTTGTGGGTGCGTTAATTAGCACCATTACAGCTCACAGAGTCATCTCAACTACTGGGCACATCAGAGCATTTGCCATCTTTTCAGCCATTTTTGCAGTCTCAGCCATGCTTC
Organism: Campylobacter concisus; assembly: GCF_002914005.1. Lineage (GTDB taxonomy): Bacteria > Campylobacterota > Campylobacteria > Campylobacterales > Campylobacteraceae > Campylobacter_A > Campylobacter_A concisus_N. The sequence goes on from NZ_POZU01000063.1 coordinate 13,634, forward strand.
ATGCCATCAGTCAAAATTTGATCTTTTGGGCATTATTAAGGGTGTTTTTGGGGTATTGTTATTATGCGCTTTTAATGGTTATAGAAAGCTGGCTAAATGCAAAAATTCCAAATAAAATAAGATCTCGTGTGATAGCTTTTTATGAAGGCGTTTTTTACACCAGTTTTGGACTAGGCATTTTGATCTTGGCCCTTGATCTTAGTGTATTTGAAATTTTTATAATAAGTGCAGCTTTTATCATGCTCTCAAGCATTCCACTAAATTTAATCCGCATAAATCAGCCTCAAATCCCAGAGCGTCAGCCCATAAATATCCCAAAAATTTTTGGCATAGTCCCACTAGCTCTTGTAGGGGCTCTCATTGCGGGCCTAGCGATAAATGGTTTTTTCTCGATGGCAAGCCTCTTTATCATACTTCAAGGATACGGCGCAAAGGAAGCATCATTTTTTATGACTGTTGCGATGATAGGGGGCTTTTTGGCTCAGATTTTTATCGGAGGTTTTTCTGATAAATACGGAAGAAGGCCAGCCTTAATTTTATGCAGTAGCGTGGCTTTGGTGAGTGCGGTTTTATTTTTATTAAATGGCAACAACCTAAGCATTCAATACATTCTTTCATTTTTCTTTGGCGGTGGTATTTTTTGCACATATGGACTTTCTCTGGCTAGAGCAAACGACGAGATCACAGACAAGGCAAAGAGCGTTCAAGTAGCACGTGCACTGCTTTTTAGCTACTCTTTTGCCTCGCTTTTCTCGCCACTTCTTATGAGCTATGCGATGAAAATTTTTGGTTCGTTTGGTTTTATTTATGTTTATTTGGTGCTTTTTGCTGGACTTATTTTATTTGCAATAACACAAAAGACAATACCACAGCACATGAGAAAAGAGTACAACGATAGGCTCGTTGCAAGGACGGCTGGCATAGCTACTATTGAGCAAAATGGAAATTTTGCCGATAGAAAAAATAAAAAGTAAAAAATGGACGTAGGAAATTCTTTGAATATATCAAACACTTCGGTTCAAACCGGGCAAAATACTACTCAAAATGTGCCAGTTCGTAAAAATGAAGGCTCGCTTTTTAAAAATCAGCCAAGCGTACAAACGCCTAGTGAGCAGAGCGTTTCAGAGACACTTGATAATGTTGGAAAACTCGTTGCAAGAATGCTTGATGATCTAAAAAGTGCTTCAAGTCTTAGCAAGGCTGAACAAATTTTATCTCAGGCAAAAGATACGAAAATCGCTCCAAATTTAGCAGGCGAGCTATCAGACCTTGCAAAAAGCTTAGAAGCAGAAGCAACGCAAAATGAAAGCCCTGAGATAAAGAGCCTTGCACTAAAACTAAAGGAATTTCTAAAACCAATAGCCGATCTAAAAGCTGGCTCACTAAATGACCAGATCAAAAACTCAGGCGTAATGCTTGAAGCAAATTTAAAAGATGCACTTAGTCCAGAGAAGCTTCCAAGCTCGGTTCAGAAGCTACTAAGCGATATAAAAAATCTCTCAAGCGGGAATTTGCTAAATCAAATTTTAACCCTAAATGATGAAAAATTAGACAATCAAAACTCTTTTTCAAAACTTGCTTCTATACTTGAAAAAGCGAGCAATGACGCAAAAAACATCCTTGATAACTCAAACATAAAAACGCTTTTAAAAGATGTTGATAAGCTTGATAGTGTGGTTAAATTTTTAGATAAAAATTTTTCAAAAGATCAAAATGGCGAGCTAGTAAAAAATCAAATAGGCAAAATGCAAAATTTCATCTCAAATTTAAGCGAGAAAGTCGCAAGCCTAGCAAATGAAAAGCTAAATCAAAATTTTGGTTTTAGCCAAAATCACAAAGAGCTAAAAACTATCCTTGATAGCATAAAAAACGATCTAAAAACGCTAAATAATATAGGCGATGAAGCAGGGCTTGTAAAAGCGTTTAATGAGATGAGCGATGTTTCAAAGGATGGCAGCTTGCAAGATAAGCTCCAAAGCGCGGCGAGACGTCTTGCTCATAGCCTAAGTCTTGTTGATGCTAAGGCAAGTTTGGCTAAAAATGAGCTAATTGAGAGCAAGGCACTTTTAAAGCAGTTAAATCTCGCTACAAACGATATAAATAATATTACGACTAAAAATAGCAGCGAAATTTCAAAGGTGCTAAGCCAAGATATAAAAAGTACGCTTTTAAATATCAGTGAAAAGAGTCAAAATCCGCAAAGCGTAAATGCTGCAAATAAGATGATTTCGCAGATTGAGATGCATCAAATGATATCAAGCCTTCAAGGCGGGATTCAAACCTATATGCCTTATATTTGGGACGGCGTTGAGGGTGGAAATATCGCATTTAAGCAAGGCAAAAAGGATAAATTTTACGCTCAGATCGATCTAAATTTTAAGAAATTTGGACAGATAAACGTGATGGTTGGACTTATTGATAAAAGGTATATTGATCTCTCGGTAGCTACGCAAACAAATGAGTTTAAGGAGCTAATCCTCTCAAACTCTAGCGAATTAAAACAAGCAATATCAAAGCTTGGACTTATAGTTTCAAACTTTAATATCAAAACTTTGTCAAAAGTAAAGCTAAATGATAGATTTAAAAAATTTGGCGGCCTTGATGTGGGCTTTGATAAGAAAATTTAATGCAAGTAAATAAGAAAAAAGCAGTAGCTCTTGGCTACAACAGATCTAAAGATAATGCTCCAAGAGTGCTGGCTAGTGGCGCTGGTGAGATAGCAAATAGAATAATTGATCTTGCAAAAGAACATGATATACCGATCAAAGAGGATCCTGATCTTATTGAAATTTTAAGCAAGGTTGAAGTTGATCAAGAAATTCCACCAAATTTATATAAAGCTGTTGCTGAAATTTTTAGCTTTTTATATAAGATCACAAAGAAATGATCTATAAATTTGCTTAAAAGTTAGCAAGGCATATAAAGAGTAGCGGGGATATTGACGATATACAAAAAAGTGGCGTAAGCTAAATATTAAATTAAAATTTTAAAGGCTATTTGTGGCACAAAAATTAATATTAATAGGAGCGTCTACTGGCGGGCCTGGGCATTTAAAAAAGTTATTAAAAAACGTAAAACTAAATGGAGCTATCATCGTGATAGCCCAGCACATGAATAAAATGTTTATAAACTCTTTTGCTATGCAAATCGGAAAAGAGTGTGGCTTGGATGTTGAAATTTTAAATGAGAGGAAAATTTTAAAAGAAAATACCGTATATGTCTGCGAACAAAATGTAGTGGTGTCGCCAAATTTACCAATCAGCGCAAAGCCAAATACAGAAGAAAAGACTATATATACGCCAAATGTTGATGTGTTGTTTAAATCTGGAGTTGGAATTTGCAAAAGTGCAAATGTCTTAGCTATCTTGCTAACTGGCATCGGAGACGATGGTGCATCTGGGCTTGATAAGCTTTATAAGGCTGGAGCAAAATGTATAGCTGAAAATGAAGAGAGCGCGATAGTTTATGGTATGCCAAAACGTGCAAAAGAGCTAAATCAAAGCTTAAAATCATTAAATCTAACTATGATAAAAAAAGAGCTGGAGGATTTTTTAAATGCTACTAACTAATGACGCAAAAGATACAAAAACAATGCAAACAAATACTCCACAAGATATGGATAGTTTTAATGAATTTATGAATGTTATCAAAACTCTTTGCGGAGTTGATCTGGAGCCAAAAAGAGATATTACGTTGCAGCGAATTACCATTTTTATTAGAGATCGCCAGATAAAAAGCTTTAAAGATCTTGTTTCGATGATAAGATATAACACAAGCTTACGACAAGATATTTTAAATCTAGTAACTGTAAATGAGACTTATTTTTATAGAGAGTTGCCTCAACTTAAAGATGTGATCTATTACGCAAAGGAGCTTGGAGGAGCTAGAATTTTATGTGCTCCTTGCTCTACTGGAGATGAGTCATATTCGCTTGCAATGCTTGCTTATGAGATGGGATTTAAACAGCATGAAATTTCAATCGTAGGTATAGATATAAACTCAGAAGCCATAGCAAGCTGTCAAAATGGTATTTTTAGTGAGAGGAGCTTGCATAGATTAAGCGATTTTCAAAAAGAGAGATTTTTTACAAAAGTTGATGATAAATTTAAGATAAAAAAAGAAAATTTACCAAGGTGCGAATTTAAAATTTTAAATGTTTTTGATGATGCTATTTTTAATCTAGGAAAATTTGATATCGTACTTTCAAGAAATATGATGATCTATTTTGATGATGATTTTAGATTAAAATGCGTTGAGAGGCTTCATAAATTGCTTAAGCCAGATGGTAGGCTTTACGCTGGGCACGCTGATCTTGTGCCTTACACTCCAGCTTATGAAAAGCGCTTTTCAAATGGAACTACCTACTATCTAAAAAAATAAAAATTTGCCAAGTCGCCTTTTAACTTAGGCGACTTAATTTAAAATCAATCACCTTATTTTGTAGCTTTTTAATACGATGTGATAGTAAAAAGCTCCTACAAAAAAGAGGCTTCCCATAAAACTCGCAATCATCTCAACGCTAAGTCCAATATCATAAAGCAGACCAATGATAAATGAAATGAGAGCGCTAAAGCCAAGAAAAACCATATCGTTATATGCAATCACTCGGCCATAAAATTCTTTTTTGCAGTTTTGTTGAAGCATTGTATAAGTGTAGCTCCAAAGACTTGATGTGCAAAATCCAGCAAAGATAATGCCAATAAGCGATAGATAAAAATTCCAAAGCGATAAAGCCCAAATGATGATACCAAGGCCTTGACCGATATATACGAAAATAAGCGTATTTTTATTTATAAATTTACTAAGTATGGCTGGAGCAAACATAAGTGAAATGGATCTTGAAGTATTTAATAGTCCTATAATTAATGATGTCGAGAGTAAATTTGCATATTTGTAATCAGCCAAAAGTGCGATCAATGCGTCATAAGCGGTAATGCCAACAAAGGCGTGCAAAAATATAAGATGCACGATGAGCCTATTTTCTTTTAGATATTTAAGCCCATTTTTGAGCATTTTTAGAGGCTTTTCTATAAATTCTGGCTTTAGACCTTGTAAATTTAAAAAGTATAAAAAACCAAAGCTAAGAATGTATAGTATGCCATCAAGCAAAAATGCACTTTTTATCCCAAAAAAGTGTATATAAACTCCAGCTAGCCCCATACCAGCAGTGTATGAGACCGCCCAGATGATAGAGTGGATCTCGTTTGCGAGTTTGAGATTTTCTTTGCTTAAAATTTTTGGCAGCACGCTCATCTCTACTTGAAAATACATTCCGCCAGTGCCATTTCTAACAAAAATGATGAGTAAAAGTAGCCATAAAAAATCAAGTGAGTCTATAAAAAGAAGCATGAAAACGCTTATCGTCTCAACTGTCATCATGATGACAAGCATTGGTTTTGGGCTAAATTTATCAACTAAAATTCCACTAAACGGAGCTATGACAACACCTGGGACAAATGCCATCGCTGCACTTAGCGTAATCGCCCAAACAGGAGCATCAAGCTTGATAAGAAGGGTAAAAATACCTGTGTGCGAAAACCATACGCCAAAATAGCATATAAGCTGAATGATGCTTAAGAGGCGAAAATTTTTCTCTTCTTTTAAAAGTTTAAGATATCCTTTCAACTTATTGATTCCACATTAGCGTTATTTGCTCTATCTTTGTCTCATCTGGGATATCGTTTAGGCTTGTTATCTCTTTGGTAAGTGGATTCTTTAGTGCGATTAGCATATCGTGGCTATCTATTTTTAGATAGATATTGTTTTTGTCACTACTAAATTTAGAGATAACAAGAGAATTTTTTATATCTTTGAAATTTGATTTAAGGCTGATATTTTCTGGAGTTTTAAACTCGTTTGAGTAAATTTCAATGCTTGTGATAATGCCATTTAGCAAGGTGTATTCAAAAATTCTTTCATTTTTGTTTGTTACGATGTAGCTGCTTTCTTTTTTTGTGTTATCCCGTTTTATGTTTTTTGAGCCATAAATTTTTATCACATCTCTATTTGCTGATTCGTTTGTCAGCTCTGCAAAAAAGCCTTTGCCAAAGAGATTTTTTTGATCTTTATCTTTTTTGTATCGTCCGCTTATATGAGCATTTTTACAAATTTTATCGTTTGCTACTAGAAAAATTGCATTATTTATCCTGTGTATGCTTAGAGCAATGCCTTTTTCATCTAAAAGGTAAAAAATTCCTTTATCGTAAATTAGCTCCGAATTAAACTCGCAAAGTGGCGAGCCATTTTTTAATGATGAATAAAAACTTATTTTCGCACCATTTTTGCTTGGTACGATTACGATATCTAAAAAACTATCTTTGTTTTTAAATTTATAAAATTTAGCAAAAAAACTATCTTTGTAAGCTTTATTTACCGGCTCGAAATTATAAATTTGAGCTAGCACGCCAACTCGCTTATTTTTCTTATCGTCAAGCTGAAGAAGTGAGTTTTTATTTGGCGCGAAGTAGCTAAGATTGCCATTTTCATCTTTTAAAATGATAGCACTGTCATCAACATCAAATGTGCCATTTTTTTCAACTAAGCTTATTTCTTTATCCATAGTAAGCATTGTTTTTGTGTAGGTTTTATCTTTATTTAGCGTAATGATAGTTTTTATGCCTTCGCAATTTGGGCAAGGCAAAATAGTGTGAAAACTACTATAAATTGAGTTTGGAAGTATTAGCTTTTCTGGCTTTTTGGGTGTATTTGCCTGAACTAGCGGTTTGTCTTCTTTTACTGTATTTTGTGTATTTTGTTTTGGCTCTAAATTTTCATTTTTTGCGCAACCAAGGATGAAAAATGAGATAAGTATGGCAAAAAGATATTTCATTTGCAACTCCTTAAAAATTGCAAAATTATATCATTTTGCCTTTAAAATTTATTTTACGCGTTTAAAGATGTATTTATCTTTTAGCTCGCCAGCGACCTCTTTTTGATCCATATCTAGCATTTTTAGGTTCTCGCCTTCTATTTTATAAAAGCTCTTTTCTTTATACTCATCAATCGTTGTTATCACGCCATTTTCGATTGAGTATTTGCCTTTGCTAACGGCTTTGTAGTTGTCTTTTGACTTATAGTCCATCACGCTTTCAAATGTGCCATCTTTTTTTAATGTTAGGCGTGAGTCAATACCCATGCAGCTAGCGCAAGGTAAAAATGCTTTATAAGTGCCCTCGATGCTGCTAATTCGAGCTTCACAGCTACTTTTTACTTCACATTTGCCTTGTGGGACGTTTGTGTTTTGGCTAGATGAGGCACAACTTGCCAAAAGTAGAGCCGCACTTAGTGCAAATATAAAATTTTTCATGCTAATCCTTTTTGAAAATAAAATTTAAAATGTATTATAATACTTAAGAAAATAACAAATTATAAATTAAAGGAGTAAAAATGCAAATCGAAGCATTTGGCGTTTTAGTCGTAGTTCTGGTTATCTTTGCGCTCTTGTTTTTAAAGGCTGGCATCAAGATCGTCTCACAAGCTGATAATCTACTCATCGAGCGACTTGGTAAATTTCACAAAGTGCTTGACGGCGGATTTCACATAATCATTCCATTTGTCGATCAAATAAGAGCGATAATCACCGTAAAAGAGCAGCTAGTAGATATTACAAAACAGCAAGTCATCACAAAAGATAACGTAAATATAAGCGTCGATGGTATCGTCTTTTTAAAGGTGTTTGATGCAAAAATGGCGGTTTATAATGTCGATAACTACAAGCGTGCCATTGCAAATTTAGCCATGACAACGCTTCGTGGCGAGATAGGCGCTATGAATCTTGACGATACACTAAGCTCACGTGACCGCCTAAATGCCGCACTTCAAGTGGCTCTTGGCGACGCTGCTGGCAACTGGGGTGTAAAGATCATGCGTGTAGAAATTTCTGAAATTTCTGTCCCACTTGGCATCGAAGAGGCGATGAATATGCAGATGAAAGCTGAGCGTGAAAAACGTGCGATCGAGCTAAAAGCATTGGCTGAAAAAGAGGCACTAATACGCAATGCCGAAGCGCTAAAACAAGAAAAAGTACTTCAGGCAGAGGCTATAGAGCGTATGGCTGATGCAAAAAAATACGAGCAAATCGCCATTGCAACAGCTCAAAAAGAGGCCATGGATATGATAAATGACAGCATGAGCAAAAATGCAAATGCTGCTGAATTTTTGCTTGCACGTGACAGGGTTGGGGCATTTAGCGAGCTAGCTAAAAATGGCTCAAAAGACAAAATTTTAGTCCCTTATGAAGCGACTGAACTCATCGGCTCGCTTAGCGTTTTAAAAAATTTCTTAGCTAAGGATAAGGCGTGATCAGCCCTTATATAATGATAGCAATCGGTGTAGTTTTGTGCATCACCGAGTTTATCTTTTTCTCGTTTTATTTGCTATTTTTTGGCATAGCTTTTATCGTAGTTGGAGCTATAAATTTTGGTTTTAGTTTTGCTTGGAGCTATCAAATTTTAATTACGGCGGCGATTGCGATCGTGCTCCTTGTGCTTTTAAAAGCGCCGTTAAAGAGTAAATTTATGTCCAGAAAAGAGAGCTTTAACGAGGAATTTTTAGACGAAGCCGGAGTTGGCGAGATCAGAGAAAATATGGTCTATTTCAAAGGTACTCTTTGGAAATATGATGGAAATTTAGCTAACGGAGAGAAGGTGACGGTCCTTGGCACCAAAGGTGACAAGGTGATATTAAAATAAAAGTGCCTTTTTGGCACTTTATCTATTTTGTGTGGGCTGGGCAGCCTTGCATATCGCCGTGCATTGGGCCTTGCATCATGCAGCCTTGATGGTAACAATCTTGTTTTTGCATATCGCTTTTTATCTCTTTATGATGAGGGCAACCGCAACCTTCGTGGCTTGCTGGCTTTGGCTCATTTTTAGCACAACCAACTAAAAATAGTCCGCAAATAACGGCAAATATCACCTTTTTCATAACTTGCTCCTTTAAAGAATTTCTCACATTTTAGCCTTTAAAAATTAATTTTTCATAACGCCTGATTTATCATATTTAAAAGCATTTTTAGCTAAACTTTCGCCCAAAAATAAGCAAAATAAAAGGTTAAATTTGAAAAGACTTAGTGTAAATGAGGCCATCGATCTTATAGAAAATGCACCGCTTCACGAGCTTGGCAAGATGGCGCTAGCCAGAAAAAAAGAGCTTCATCCAGAGGGCATTACGACCTTTATCGTAGATCGCAACATCAACTATACAAACGTCTGCTGGGTGGATTGTAAATTTTGCGCATTTTACCGCCACGCAAAAGAGGAAGACGCATACGTGCTAAGTTTTGAGGAGATCGGCAAGAAGATCGAGGAGCTAATCGCCATTGGCGGCACGCAAATTTTATTTCAAGGTGGCGTTCATCCAAAGCTAAAGATTGAGTGGTACGAGGAGCTCGTAAGCTACATAAGCAAACACTATCCAAGTATTACGATACATGGTTTTTCGGCTGTTGAGATTGACTATATCGCAAGAGTTTCAAAAATTTCTACAAAAGAGGTCTTAAGACGCCTAAACCAAAAGGGCCTATACTCGATGCCAGGGGCTGGAGCAGAAATTTTAAGCGACCGAGTGCGTGATATCATTGCGCCAAAAAAATGTGACACCGCAGACTGGCTTCGCATACACAAAGAGGCGCACGAGCTTGGCATGAAGACGACTGCGACGATGATGTTTGGCACGGTTGAGAGCACTCGTGAGATCGTGGAGCACTGGGAACATATCAGAAATTTACAAGACGAAACGGCTGGATTTAGAGCCTTTATACTTTGGAGTTTTCAAGGGCTAAATACAAAGCTCATGCAAGAATTTCCAGAGATCAAAAAGCAAAGCTCAAACGTCTATCTAAGGCTTCTTGCGGTTTCAAGGCTCTTTTTGGATAACTTTAAAAATATCCAAAGCAGCTGGGTTACACAGGGCAGCTACGTAGGCCAGCTAGCGCTTCTTTTTGGCGCAAATGACCTTGGTAGCACGATGATGGAAGAAAACGTCGTAAAGGCCGCAGGAGCTAGCTTTAGGATGAATCAAGATCAGATGATCGAGCTTATAAAAGATGTCGGAGAAATTCCAGCTAAGCGCAACACAAACTACGATATTTTGGAGAAATTTTAGATGAAAATTTTAGATATCAATGTAAAAAATATAAAAATTCCAGTCGTTTTTGAGAGCTCAAAAGCTATGCCGGTAGTGAGCCTCAGACTTGTTTTCAAAGCAGCCGGTAGCTCTCAAAATGGCAAGCTCGCAGGCCTTGCGAGACTTAGCGCAAATTTACTAAACGAGGGAGATATAAAGCTAGGATCGGCTAAATTTGCCAAAGAGCTTGAGGTAAGGGCGATTAGCCTAAATGCAAGCTGTGGCTTTGAGACATTCTGCATCGATCTAAACTGCCTAAAAGAACACTTTGGCTTTGCATGCGGCAAGCTAAAAGAGCTACTGCTCGCCCCAAATTTGACAGATGAGATCCTAAATAGGTGCAAAACCGTCACACTTGGCGAGATCGCAGCAAATGAAAACGACTTTGACTACGTGGCAAGGCAAGGGCTTTTTGAGCTTTTGTATCCAAAAAGCGTGCTTTCAGAGCCAAGTATCGGCACGAAAAAGAGCGTAAAAGCGATCACACTTGAAGATGTGAGGAAATTTTTAAATGAGCACTTAGACCTTTCAAATTTGCTTTGCGTGCTTGGTGGCGACATCGACGAGAAGCAGACAAAAGAGCTAGCTAGCGTTTTAGAAATTTTAAAACCTGGCAAGGTGCGAAAACTAGAGCGTTTTAGCCCAAGCAACAAGTGCGAAAGCAGCGAGATCATCAGACAAAGCGAGCAGGCATACATCTACTTTGGCGCGCCGTTTGATGTAAAGCCAGAGGAGAAATACAAGGCCGCAGTGGCGACATTTATTTTAGGCGAGGGTGGCTTTGGCTCGAGGCTCATGGAGGAGATACGCGTGAAAAGAGGCCTTGCATACAGCGCCTACGCTAGAAATTTGCTAAATCTCTCTTACAGCCAGCTATACGGCTACATGCAGACAAAAAATGAAAAAAAAGATGAGGCTATCGCTGTTATAAAAGAGGAAATTTTAAAATTTAGTAAAAAAGGCGTTAGCAAGGCCGAGCTCGAGCAGGCGAAGAAATTTTTACTTGGTTCGTTGCCACTTAGACTTGAGACGCTATTTAAGCGCCTTGACATCGCGCAGGGCGAGTTTTACGAACATGGCGAGCTTGGGGTATTTTTAAAGGACTTGGATAAAATTTCAGCCCTTTCGCTAAGCGAGCTAAATAGCTTCATAAAAGCCCACGCAGAGATAAACGAGCTAAGTTTTTACGTTTTAAAAAATGAAATTTGAAGCAAGCGACAGAGCAAAACTTCTAAAAATAGGCGTGCTTAGCCTACTTGACCTTGCTCTCGTGCTACCAAAGGGCTTTGAAGATACGACGATCGCTAAGAGCCCAAGAGAAGGGCAGGTCTGCATAAATGTAAAGATCACCTCACTCGCCTCGCGCCCTGGCATGCTAACGGCACTTGCCTTTTGTGAGCAGTGGCAAAGTAGCGTAAAGATCGTCATTTTTAACGCAAAGTCCTGGCACTACGGCGCTTTTAAGACAGGCAAAGAGATGGCGATATATGGGCTTTGCTCCTACGCCTTTGGCTCGTGGCAGATCGTAAATCCAAAAATCACCACAAAAGTAGGCCAGATAGTGCCTAAATTTAAGACCGAGCTAAAAGACGATGAAGTTAAAAAACTCGTTTTAAAATATATAAATTTACAAAATTTATTAGCCGAGGGCTTAAATGAAAAAGAGGCTAAATTTCTAGCTGATCTGCAAAGGCTAGATGAGCAAAGCGTACAAATTTTATATCACCTAAAAAATCATAATGAGGGCGCGCACATTTTAAAATTTGTGGAAATTTTTAACTACATAAAAAAGCTAAGTGCGAAAAAAACTTACTTTAAAAGCCCTAAAATAGAGCTTTTTGATATAAGCTCTTGGCTTAAGAGCTTGCCATTTATGCCGACAAACGACCAGATAAACGCGATAAATGATATAAGAGACGACCTTAGTGCCGTGCAGGCAAAAAGGCGCGTCATAATGGGCGATGTGGGAAGTGGCAAGACGCTAGTGATCTTAGCAGCAGCTCTTAGTGTATATCCGCAAAGTGCCATTTTGATGGCGCCAACAAGTATTTTAAGCGAGCAAATTTATAACGAAGCAAAGAGATTGCTGCCGCCATTTATGAATGTGATGCTGGTGCGAAGTGGGGAGAAAAAGATAGACTTTAGCGGTGTAAATTTGATCGTTGGCACGCATGCGCTGCTCTTTCACGAGCTACCAAATTCGCCGCTTGTCATGGTCGATGAGCAACACCGCTTTGGCTCAAATCAGCGCAAAAAGATAGAAGAGCTTGCCTCAAACGAGGACGAGCGAGCAAATTTCGTGCAGTTTTCAGCTACGCCCATACCAAGGACGTTAAGTTTAATTCAGTCTGAGATCGTAAATTTTAGCTTTTTAAAGCAGATGCCATTTAAGAAAAATATAACAAGCCAAATTTTGGGTGCTAGCGAGTTTGGCTATCTGCTCGCTCATATCAAAAAGCAGCTAGAAAATGGCTTTCAAGTGGCTATCATCTACCCGCTCGTTGAGAGCAGCGAGAGCTCAAACTACCAAAGCCTAAGCGAGGCGCAGGGCTTTTGGCTAAAGAATTTCAAAAATGTCTTTGTCACGCACGGCAAGGACAAAGAGAAAGAGGAAATTTTAAGGCGATTTAGAGAAGAGGGCGAAATTTTGCTCTCAACCACCGTTGTTGAGGTTGGCATTTCGCTGCCAAGGCTAAATACGATAGTGATCGTGGGCGCTGAGCGGCTAGGACTTGCCACGCTTCATCAGCTGCGCGGTAGAGTGGGGCGAAATGGCGGCGATGGATACTGCTTTTTATTTACCAAGCTAAAAGAGGCGCCAGCTAGGCTAAAAGAATTTTGCGCGACAAATGACGGCTTTAAGGTGGCCGAGCTTGATCTGAAAAACCGCCAAAGCGGCGATATACTAAATGGCTTTTTCCAGCATGGAGCGACCTTTAACTTCTACGACTACGAGGATGATATCACACAGGCCGCAAAGGCTAGAGTGGCGGCGCTTGCTAAAAATAACGCCTAGTTGCTTCTAATTTAACCTAAATTTTTGATTTGATTTTGCTAGCTTTAAATTTTAGTGGAGTAAATTTTAATAAAATTATTTTTTTACTCCACGCTCTTTACATACATTCTCGCATGGTATACCGTCATGATCGCGGTCAAAGCCACTGCGTCCACAGTTTCTTAGATAGTGATATGCTTCTTCACAACTCTTTATCTCTTTGCAGTAGCGTTTAGAGCAATCAAATTTATCAGCCGCATTTGCTATCAATGCAAAAAATAAAATCAAAATTAACTTTTTCATTTTTACTCCAAAGGCAGTATGTGTGAAATAACAAAAAGTACAAGAAGTGCTTTCAAAAGAATTTATCCTTTTGAAAGCAGATAAATTTAAAGTGGATAAGTTAGGCAACACTCTCTTTGCACTTTGTCGATGTAGCTCACGTTTAGATCGAGTCCATAAAGTTTACTTAAATTTTCACTTTTAATAATCTCGATGACTGAGCCAAACTCAACATTTCCATCACCTTTTACAAGTGCGACATATCCGCCAAGAAGCACAGCAAAGTCAGGGTTGTGAGTGGTTAGCACAACCGAGTAGCCAAGCTCTTTGAGCCATTTTACTGTGCGTAGGAATTTATACTGGTTGCCGTAGTCTAGAGCGCTCGTTGGCTCGTCAAATATGATCATCTTTGGCTGCGCAGCCATCGCACGAGCGATCATACACATTTGCTTTTGACCGCCACTCATCTGCGTGATGAAGCGATCCTCAAGATACTCGATCTCAAGCTTTTTGGTGTAAATTTTAGCGATCTCCTCGTCCTCTTTGCTAGGTCTTGCAAAGATACCAAGGTGCGCCGCACGACCCATTGTTATAAACTCAAGCCCGGTGTAGTCGTACTCTGTGATCTCGCTTTGAGCGACGTAGGCCATTATTTTTGCTCGGTCTTTATTACTTAGGCTATCTACGTTTTTGCCATCAAGGAAAATCTCTCCAGAAACTGGCTTTAGCGAGCCACTTATTAAGCCTAAAGTTGTTGATTTGCCAGCTCCATTTCGACCAAGAATGGTTAAAATCTCACCTGCACCTATCTTTAAATTTACATTTTCTAGTTTGCCAGCTCCATTTGGGTAGCTAAAGTTTAAATTTCTAACTTCAAGCATCACGCAACCTTTTTATTTCGCCACAAGACCCAGACGAAAAATACTGTGCCGATAAAGCCAGTAAGTACGCCAAGAGGCACTTCGCTCACGCTTATGCTACGAGCCAAGGTGTCCACAAATAGCAAAAATATCGCACCCATAAATATGCTTGCTGGCATGCTTTTTATGTTATTTGCACCAACTAGCATGCGCGCTAGGTGTGGCATGAGGAGCCCCACCCAAGCGACTATACCGCTTATGCAGACGCTGCATGCTGTAAGAAGCGTAGCGCAAATGATAACGATAGCACGCTCAAAAGCCACATTTACGCCAAGTCTAGCCGCACTCTCGTCGCCAAGAGAGAGTAAATTTATACGCCAGCTCATGGCGATTAGTAAAATGGCGCAGATGATCATCACTGGGGCTATAAATTTTAAATTCTCGCTATCAAGCTTTGCAAGGCTTCCAAGCTGCCAGTAGACGATGTCAGGTAGCTTTGTTTCAGGATCAGCGACATATTTTAAAAAGCCGATTATTGAGCCCATTAGGCCACTTACGATGATACCAGAAAGAACCAGCATAAGTGTGCTAGTGCGCCCCATCATCTTTGGTATGGCTAGAGTGATAGCAACAGCTGCTAGGCCAAAACCAAATGCAAAAGCCTGCACCCAAAATAGAGACAGATCAAAGATAATAGCAGTTGCAGCTCCTACGCAAGCACCTGCTGATACGCCAAGAAGATCAGGGCTTACTAGCTGGTTCTTAAAGACGCCTTGATAGGCAGCACCGCTCACGCTAAGAGCGGCACCGACTAAGATAGCTGCGATGATGCGAGGTATGCGCAAATTTTCTATCACATTTGTGATGTTGCTAGCTGCGCCATCGTCAAAGCCAAAGCTGTGAGCTAGCACGCTAAAGACGTCGTTAAAAGGTATGTAAAATCTACCAACGCCAAGTGCGACAAAGGCGCAAACAAGCGTTAGTAGAGCTAAAAATATAGCAACTAATGAAAAATTTGCGTTTTTCATATATTATTTGCTGCTGCCGTCAGGGTTTAGACCTTTTAGCATGTAGCCATACTCGGTGTCGCTAAGCTCGTGGCCTAAGAACTCTTTGTAAAACTCTTTTGTTTTTGCTTTCATGTCTAGGTTTTTGAAAAGATCAGGTTGAATAGTTTTTGCTGCCCATAAAATTTGAAGCACGCTTTCAGCGCCATATCTATCCCAAGCAAATACACCTTTTGGATTGCCGTAAATTTTGCCATTTTTCACAGCGTTTGAACCTGAAAATGCAGGGTGTTCTTTAACATTTTTGATCAAAGCGTCTGTGTCGTTGCCGCCAACGATGATGATATCAGGGTTTGCATTGATGATCTCTTCAGCTGTAAGCTCGATCATAGAGCCCTCTTTTGATACTGCGTTTTTGCCGCCAGCTAAATTTATCCAAGTGTTTTGGATAGTGTTTGTGCCATCAACTTTTAATAAATTTGCTCCGCCAAGAAGGTGAAGTACTTTTGGGCGTTTGTCAGCTGGGATATTTTTTGTTTTGGCTTCTACAAATTTTGAGTTCTCATGGATGTTGTTTGATAGCTTTTCGGCCAAAGCTCTAGCCTTGTCAGTGCCGATAACTTCAGCTGTTGCATAGATACTTTTTTCCATATCTGGATAGTCTCTATATATCATATTTACCGCGCTAAAGCCATTTTTAGTAAGCTCTTCTTGGTAGTTTTTGCTAGAAACTATGACAACATCAGGTGCTAGCTTAACTAGCTCTTCTACTTGAATATCTTTGCCATTTAACGCAGCTGGTAGGTCTTTTACTTTTGGATAGACAAGGGCAAACCATTTGTTTTTCTTGATAAGATCTGTGGTGGTGATCACTTTATCCATACCGCCAAGTGCTAGGATGATCTCGTTGTTTGCGTGCCAAAGTGCAGCTATTTTTTCAACTTTTTCAGGCACGCTTACTTTTACGCCTTTCATATCTGTGATGCTTCTAGCAGACTCAGCTGCGTTTAGGCTAAGAGCCATAAATAGTGAAGCAACAAGGCTAAATTTGGTTACTTTATGCATAAAATTTGTTTGCATATTTTTTCCTTTATTTTTGAAGTATAAACATGTATGTTAATAATATTTATATTAATTCTATGTAAATTTTGCATATACATTATGAAGAATTTGCATATATTGTAAATTCTTATAAAACTAATGGGATAAATTCTCTCCTTTTATTGACATATGTCATTATTTGCTTTTTTAAAATGAGATAAACTTCGCCTTAAAATTTTTAAAAAAAGGAGAATCAATGCGTGAATACAAAAAGTATTGGCTAGCACTTGTTGCAGTACTAGTAATTTGCTTTAGTATTTTAGGCTACTACGGCGTTGAGGTTTATAGAAGCTCGCCACCAGTTGTAAATTTTACAGATGAGAATGGCAATGTCGTGATCGACAAAGAGAGCATCTATAAAGGTCAAGAGGCCTGGCAAAGCATAGGAGGTATGCAAGTTGGCTCTGTTTGGGGACACGGCGCATATCAAGCACCTGATTGGAGTGCGGACTGGCTTCATAAAGAGTTAGTTATATTTTTAGAGTTAAAAGCAGATGAAATTTATCACTCAAAATATGCTGACTTGAATGACGAGCAAAAGGCAAATCTAAAAGTTCTACTTAAAAAAGAGTACCGAGAAAATGGCGTAAAAGACGATAAGATCGTACTTAGTAGTGATAGATTAAAGGCTATGAAACAAGTAAGCCAAGAGTATTCGTCACTTTTTGGAAATGACCCTAAGTTTAAATCTTTAAGAGAAGCTTATGCGATGAAAGAGAATACTCTTCCAAATGCTTCTGATAGAGATGATCTTAATAACTTTTTCTTCTGGTCAGCCTGGGCAACCGCAGCAAACAGACCTAACAGCGATGCTACATACACAAACAACTGGCCACATGAGCCACTAATCGATAATGTACCAACAAGCGAAAATATCTTTTGGTCAATCGCAAGCGTTGTAATACTTATTGCTGGTATTGGATTTCTTGTTTGGTTTAGCTCTTTTTATGGTAAAAAAGATGATGAAAAGTTGGAAGCTATTAGCGAGGATCCGCTTAGTAAATTAAGCCTAACTCCATCTCAAAAAGCTCTTAAAAAATATCTTTTTGTAACTTTGGCTCTTTTTGCATTTCAAATTTTAATAGGTGGCTTTACGGCTCACTATACAGTCGAAGGACAAGAATTTTACGGTATAAACTTATCAGCTTATATTCCTTATTCACTTGCTAGAACATGGCACATTCAGGCTAGTATTTTCTGGATTGCGACAGGATTTTTAGCAGGCGGTCTTTTCCTAGCACCTATTATAAATGGCGGTAAAGATCCAAAATTCCAAAAGCTTGGCGTAGATTTATTATTTTACGCACTACTAATCCTTGTAGTTGGTAGTTTTGCTGGCGAGTATTTAGCGATCGCAAATATTATGCCTATAAATTTAAGCTTCTGGTTTGGACATCAAGGATATGAATATATCGAGCTTGGACGTGTTTGGCAAATTATTTTATTTGTCGGTCTTGTCATTTGGATGCTACTTTTACTTCGCGGATTTATTGGCGGATTCAAGAACAAAGGTGACAAAAATTTACTTGCTATCTTTGCAGCTTCAGCTGTTGCAGTTGGATTATTTTACGGAGCAGGATTATTTTACGGCCAAAGAAGTCCACTTCCAGTAATGGAATACTGGCGCTGGTGGGTTGTACACCTTTGGGTTGAAGGCTTTTTTGAGGTCTTTGCTACCGCTTCACTTGCTTTTGTGTTTGTTAGTCTTGGTCTTGTTTCAAAGAGATTTGCTACGTTTTCAACGCTTGCAAGTGCATCACTTTTCCTAGTAGGCGGAATTCCAGGAACTTTCCACCACTTATATTTTGCGGGTACTACAACACCTATAATGGCAGTTGGTGCTAGCTTCTCAGCACTTGAGGTAGTTCCTCTTGTAT
The DNA here is from genome assembly GCF_002914005.1 of Campylobacter concisus. Taxonomy (GTDB): domain Bacteria; phylum Campylobacterota; class Campylobacteria; order Campylobacterales; family Campylobacteraceae; genus Campylobacter_A; species Campylobacter_A concisus_N. Next base: position 31,881 of record NZ_POZU01000063.1, read on the forward strand.
TGCTTGGCGCCGAAGCTTATGAGCACTATAGACTTCAGTTTGCTCAAACTTGGGCTAAGACATTAAAATGGCCACTTTACTGCTTTATAGCAGTTGCTTTCTGGAATATGCTAGGTGCTGGTGTATTTGGATTTTTAATCAATCCTCCAATTTCACTATTTTATATCCAAGGCCTAAATACGACTCCAGTTCACGGACATGCTGCACTATTTGGTGTTTATGGATTTTTGGCACTTGGATTTGTTTGGCTAGTAGCTACTTATCTATTCAAAGGTCAAGAATTTGATGAAAAACTTATGAAAGTAGGTTTTTGGGGCCTAAATATAGGTCTTATGCTAATGATCGTACTTTCGTTGCTTCCAATAGGAATTTATCAAGCATTTGCGAGCCTAGAGCATGGTATGTGGTATGCAAGAAGCGCTGAGCTTTTACAACAATCACACTTGCAAAATTTAAGATGGGTAAGAATGATTGGCGATACGATTTTAATAATCGGTGGAATCAGCTTCTTTGCGCAACTTCTAAAATTCATGCTTAATAAAAAAGCTTAAAACTAAAGGGGTATTTTGCCCCTTTATTAAGCTATCTTTTCATAAAATAACGCAAATTTAAAGGAAAGAAATGATTACATTTTTTAAAAGAATTTGCGTTATTTTTATCGTACTCTTACACTCTTTTTTAGCTCTTGTAGTTGATTATTCATTTCCACACTATGCAAATGTGCAAATCACAGGTGGCGATGTCAAACGTATGGACAAAGATGGTATCATTGATGCTAAAAATCCAGCTGATGGCCCTACTAGAGATGTTTATTTTGTCTACACTAAAGATTCTAATAATTCAAATAAAGTCATGGCTTATAGAAATGAAGATACTGCATGGGGATTTCCGTTTTATTTTAAATTTAACTCAGCTGATGTACAAGCCAAAGCTCAAGGCTTTGCAAATAGCGATAAAAACGTAACTGTAAAATATTATGGATATAGAATTTCTATGCTTCAAGAGTTTAGAAATGTCATCTCACTAAAAGAGAGCGGTACTGATACTAGTTGGCCGGTAGCTAGCTATGTATTTTACTTTATCTTATTTATCTCGCTAATCATTTGGATAAGAAAGATAAATAAGGCCTTTAGACCAAAAACTAGTGAAAATTTAGAGAAATAGATAGTATTTGTTTTAGTTATTTGATATTTTAAAAATCAAAAAGAGAGCTTTATCTCTCTTTTATCTTTAAAAATTTCTAGTACTATCAAACATTTTTAGCTCGTTTGCTCTGTTTCGCTATTTGTCGTATTTCCATACGCTTTTCCAGTCCATAAAAAATTCCATATCTTGATGCTTACAATTATTTTTTAAAAAATACTTACTTTTTTACAGCACTTACTTCTTTGCCGTGCTCTCCACCAGCTGTAACTTAGTTTATGTCGTTTTAATTTATTTTGCCTCTTCTAAAAGTGGCTCACATGAAAGCCCGCCTTGTATCTACATCTATCTTATGCAAGGATATCTATTCCGTAAAATTTTAGGCACTTTTTGATTTTAAAGTACTCTTTCATTATGTTTGGACGTTGAGTTAAAAACCAAAATTGATAATTTGATAAGGTTTTGATAACTCTAATAATCTAATCAACAAAGCTAAATGAAAACTACTCATAAAATTTATAAAAATATAGTTGGATTTTTAATGCTTAAAGGTTCACTCAAATACTTGGGTAAAATTTCAAATTTAAAACCATCTTGATAGAGCTTAACACCTTTTTAAAAATTTAAAGCCATTTGCTAGCGTATCAGTTTTTATAACAGGACTTTTTAGATTTTAGAAAGAAAATTTATAGTGAATTAGCATAAATTTTAGGGGCAAAGCTGCCCCTGTTTTTAGTAAAGACCGAAAGTTCCGTCTGTTCTTTTGTAGATGACGCGCATTTTGGCATCAACATCGTTAAATACGTAAAATTGTTTATCGCTTGATTTTAGTTTATCAAGCGCCTCTTCGACCTCAAGTGGTTTATAAATTTCAAGCTCCATAGGTACGATCTCCTCGACACCTTCGATCTTTTCTTCGCCTATTCTTGAGCGGAATTCTTTGTCGTCAGCCTTGCCTTTTACGGTAAATTTCTTATCATGCTCTCTTCTTAAAACTTTTGATGCTTTTTCGATAGCAAGATCGATCGCAGCATAAAGGTCTTTATCTTTTTGGCGAACGACTATCGTATCTTTATGAGCCATATTTAGAGAAAATTCTGCATTAAAGCCTTTTTTTCCTTGTTTTTCATCGGCTGCTACAACACATCTTGCTGAGATGATGTCGAGATTGTATTTGCCAAGAGTATCAAAAGCGTCTTGGATATAGTTTTTGATTGGCTCTGTTAGCTCAAATTGTTTTCCTACAATGCTTATGTTCATCGTAATCTCCTTTATAGAAAGTAAGATGATTATAACACGCTAAAACTAAAAACAAATTAAACTAAAATCTTTATAAAATTTTAAAGTTTCTGAAGAGTTCGTTTGTGAAAATTTATAGGATTTGGCGTTTTTTTATCTTTTGATGTTACAAAAACATCAAAGATCATGTTGCCAGTACTTGCGACTCCGTTTGTTCCTGGCATGATGGTCGGTGGAGTGCATATACCGATATCGCCAAAGTAAGTTATTTTTACTTTAAAGTCGAACATATCGTTAAATTCTCCATTTACTTTATCTAAGCATTTATTTGAGAAATCAGTTCTAAAAATTTCAAACATCGCATACTCTGCTGCTGCTTGAGCAACGAGTTGTGCTTGCTCCCTTAGATAAATTTCACTGCTTTGTCTAGCTGATGTGCTGGCTATCGAAAGAGCAAGAGTACTGATAGAAGCTGCTACAACTAGAAAAAATATCGCTGCTATTAACGTAAATCCTTTTCTCATTAATAAACCGCCTTTGACTTGCAAATGGTTATTTCTGATTTTTCCGCTTTAAGGCAAAGCTTTAGCGCGATGACTCCATTTTTTTCTGTAAAGACAAATCTTGTTACATGTTTAGCTAGTGTTGCACTTTCGGCTTTGATATCCTTTGTAGATGTTGAGCTAAATTTTTTAAAGCTTTCATTTAGCCATGGCCTATAATTGTAGTAAATTTTAAGGTCAAAAGAGCCGTTTTGTATATCCTCGGCACTTTGCTCAGCTGGTGCTATGGCAATGGCTGTATAAGCTAGTTTATACTGTTCTGAAATTTTTTTATTTTTAAAATCACTTGAAATTTTAAGTGTGTCGATTGATTGTATGCCTATTTTTGCAATATCTAAGTGTCTTTGGTCTAAATTTTCTTGATAGCCAAAGCTGCTACCAACTCTATAAAGTATGCTAGAAAATATCGCTACTAAACCGCCATTTTCATTATCGGCGTTTATACACCTAGAGCCACTATTTACATCTTCTTCATTGCTATCATTTTCGCAGGTCAAGTCCATTACGCCGTTTCTAAAAGCATCATTAAATTTGCTTCCAGGGCTTTTTAGTCCATTTGCAATAGAACTATTTGCAAGATCTACATATCCGCTATATATGCCTTCTTCAAAGATGGGATCTCCGTTAGTATCATCTCCTTTATATTCGTTTATGCCATCAAATAGCTCATAAGCAGCTGGGATAAATTCTAAAATTTCAAAGTCGCTACTTAGATTTACGCCACTATCATTTAGGGCTAGGTAATCTCCATTTTTTTTTCTAGCGATAACGCTTTGCTTGATTCTGTGGCTAAGTAGCATTGAAATTTGCTCTAGAGCGATTTCGCTTTGTGTTTCTAGTTCGTTTATTACTTTGCTTTGAAAATAGTTTTGATATAAATTCATAAGTGTGTTAAAGCTCATAAGTGAGATAACGCCAAGTACGGTGATGACTATTATTAGCTCAATTAATGTAAAAGCTTTTTTTGTTTTTTTCATTTCCATTCTTTTACACTTAGAGTACTGCTTTCACCTATATTAAAGGCATATCCATAAAGTACGCTTTTGCTCTCTTTTGTAGTTTTCATAGTCGTATCTAGCTTTATCTGTAAAACGTCACTATCATTTAAAGGAGTGCTAACTACAAATTTATCAGCTCCATTTGTTATAGTTGGAGTCGTCTCTGTATCTATGATAAAGTCGCGTTTAGTAGTGCTAGCAGTTGGTGAGATGGATTTTTGGGTATTGAAATTTTTGATAGATTTTACTTTAAAATTTACGCTTTTGATTGATTCTGGAAGCTTTGAATCACTAGGTCTTATGGCGCATGCAGATGAATTTTGCACCGGATATGCAAGTATCCTATGCCCTTCACCTTTTACACCACTTTTTTCATAAAAATCTGGATTTGCCCCTTGCTCGCAGATAATAAGGGGAAAAATTATAGCCTCTTGAGTGGTTATAGATGATGGCATGGTATTTTTACCGGCTATTAAGACTTGATCGCTAAATGGTGCTTTTAATATTAATGACATATAGGTTTTAGCATTCATTAGTCCTTCTTGCATTAAGGACTGCTCGCTTAAATTTGAAGTAGTTCTTACCGCTAGTGGCAGGCTTGCACTTACTATGGCTACTACAAGCACTGACAAGATAAGCTCTATCAATGAAAAGCCACCTCTTTTTACCACTCTATTCTCCTGTTTGTCTTATCGCTTATATCTAGGTTATTATCACTATTTGATTTTACTCCTATAAAACCTCCAACTGCACTGCTTGTCTTATCTTCTATATTATTGCTCTTTAGGACTTTACCAGCCCATTTGCCATTTGGTACTAGAAAATTTAGATTGAAATTATTTGTTTCAGTTTTTTCATCAAATTCACTATAAAGAAGCCAACTAGGTGCTCTCATTTTAGCCACATCAGTAACCGCTGAAGGGTTTCTTATAAAAATTATCTGCTCGCCATTGCTTATGTTGCTTACATCATTTCTTAAAACAGTGCCGCTGTAAGTGTTTGTAAAGCTAAAGTCGTGATAGTTAAGTACTCCTGCGCTATGTTTTGGATTGGTAGCCCAAAATGGTGCAGCTGGAAAGTCTTGCCACAGTTTGCCATTATCTTTCATATAGATATTTTTATTGCATCCATCGCAGTAGGCACCATAATAAATTTTGGCATAAAAGCCACTATAAAGCCCTTCATAAAATGGTGCATAAACCCTACCAAAGTAAAATTTTGCTGTCGTTTCTGTTGCTGGTTTTTCATATTTTTTTACTGTATCGGTACTGTCTGACATACCGCTAAAGCTAAAATCATTACTCGAAATAGTAAAAGGATTTTTAGCATGATTTACTTTTCTTTCAAAATTAAAATATACTTCACCTTTGCCTACGCCATTTACAAAAGTATTTTTTTCTACATAAAATGTTGATTTTGTAGCACTTGGATCTATTGCTTTTCTAGTATTTGAGCCAGGAATTTCAAAAAACAAAATTTCTTCATTTGCTTTTGCTAATGTACCGGCATTGCCATCGTTGTCTGTAAAATTTAAAGGAACTCTATCTAGCTTTATGTCAAAGTTCATATTCTTTGCATAGCAATCTTCATTATAAAGTTTTGCAGGGTCATCGTTAAACAACCTAGCAGTTACTTCAAAGTCAAGCTTTGCTTTTTGTATGCCTTCATTATCAAGGTATGTTATATCGCTATCTTTTGTTATCTTTAACTTACTTATTTGTATATCTTTTGGCCTAAATAGATAATCTCTATTACCTTCTAGCTTTATACTACATCCGATCCTTCCTTCTTGAGCAGTATCTTGTGATGGATCGTTGCTAATTGAGTTTTTTACACAATCATCAGCTCTTGATGGTGTATGTTGATCAGTTATTGTATAGTCTTTGTCTAATACATAAAAATATGTATCGCCTATATCTGAGTAAGAAAAGCCAACAGGTCCACTTGATGTGTGACGGAAAATTTTACCCAATGCTTTATTTGGATCGTTAAAATCTACGCTTAGTTTGTTCTCGCTCTCTATAATGCTAGGATCACAAGTCGCACTATATGCTGGTACAAGTTTTATCTCTCCATTTGAGCCACTTATGTTATTTATATAGCCATTTGCTAAGCCACTATCAAGAGGTTTCATAGCTGCAAGAGCAATGTTATTATAAACTTTGCCGCCTATTAAAACATTGTTATTATTGATCGTATTCTTGTCAGTATCCCATAGCCTAAAGTGACTTGGTCTTATAGCAAAATCATCTAATTTTTCGCATTCAACCTTTGTAGTATTTGTCACTGGATCAAGATGAGAAATTCTAAATTTTACGCTTTTATAGGCTCTATCAATACTAATGCCTGACAACAAAATATCAGTTACACCATTAAATGTTATATCTTGTTCATATAAATTTGTTGGAGCACTGCAAGACTCGACCAACTCTACTTTTACATCTACTGGAGCATCTGGTACTTTTTTATTGCCATCTGTATCATAGTTTGTGATATAGACATTAAATGGCGTAGAAACGATTTTAGTTAGAAGTCTATTTTTAAATTTAGTTTTAAAAGCCGCTGAGCCATCGTCTTGTCTATTGCTTGCGACGAAATTATTTGGACTGGCACTAACACCTAAAGTAATGTTGTAGTTTTGATTGCTACATCTTCTTATGTATGTGTCATAGGGCTGTAAATTTATATCAGCATTTGCAACTGTGGCTTTGTAACTATTTGGCTCAAATTTAGACTTAAGGGTAGTTTCATATATGGCATAAGCGTAGTTGCCTTGATGAATTAGCATTTCTCCACCCTTATTTGCAGCCGCACCTTGTCCCAAATAAAAAGTTAAGTCATTTCCACTTAGTTGCTGCAAGCCTGTGTTGTCGTTATAGTGCACCTGTCCTGACATAGTAAGTAGATCACTGGGCCCTTGTGATGCTTTATCTGCGTATATATAAGTTGAGTTTGGATTATAAATTTGGCTTGGATCTATTGTAGCTTTTAGTGCAAAGTCTTGGGTAGCTTCATTTGTATTATTTGTAACTTCAACGAAAGTTTTTAAAATAGTATTTGCTGGCACTACCGTCGGAGTATTTTCTTGCACCTTTGTAAAAGTACTATTGCTAGGTTTTTTTGCATAAATATATTCCATGTAGCAAACATCTGGTTTGTATATACGAGAAGAAAAGCCAACTAGAGCTAAATTTATACGGTCAGCGCTTACAACATTGGCACCGCCTGAGCTTTTAATTGTTGTAACTGTAAATTTTATATCCGCTTCTTTTTGAGCATATGACATTTTGTCCGATATATCAAATATATCTAAGTCTGCTTGAGAGTGAAATTTTTTACCTGGATTTATAAGTTGTCCAAATTTTGTCATAGTTGAATTAAACTGATCGCCTTGCGCGTTATATCCGCTGGTAATACTCTGATAGCTACCACCATTTTTTATCTTGATATCTTCACCTTTTGTTTCTGGCTTGCCACCAAAGGAAAACATTGTAAGCGAAGCATCTATATTTCCTGCTTTTGGCGTATAGATGTTTTCAAATTTTACATCTATGGTTGAGCTCTTTACAGTACCAAATGGATCGCTTGACTTCATCCAGTCTGCCGCAAGTCTTTCTAGTCCATCAAATATACTAACAAGCTTTGGCTCTATATTGTTTGCTGCGGCAGTTTTATCATCAAAGTCATAAATTATGACCAAACTCCAAGCTGCAAATTGTGGTGCGATGGATTGTATCCAGTAGCCATTTTGTCCTTGGACTGGCGAAAACAGCAGTGTGCCGTATGTTTTTTTTAATTTTCTATTAGTGGAATTGTTTACCTTATATATGCCATCATTTGGGTCTATAAATTCATCACTAAAGGGAATCGTAGTTGATCTGATATTGCCAGCATAAAATGTCCTATCTGACTCACTAGTACCAAGAGAGTCTCTAACTATATCTGTTACATCAGCACTTGCTACATATTGGTAGTTTATTCCAGCCTTTACATAGTAGCTATTAGACTCGTTTTGATTATATGATTCAAGAGTCATTGATTTTGGTTTATACTCACTAAATGAGCCAAACCAAAAGACATCTTTTGGATCAGCATCTATTGTAATTATATTTTTTCCAGGAGCTTTAAAATCAATCCTGCTATATCCTTTTATGTAATTTAAGGCGCTTACATATAAATTTGACCCAAGATTTTTTATTGCCCAGTTTTGATAAAGAGAACCACCCCAGTAAAGTCTGGCATAGACCACATTTTTACCTTTTAAATTATTTTGTATAAAGGTATTTTTCTCACTAAAATCAAATGTGGAAGAGGATGAATTTTGACAATAAGGATACTTGCTAGGATTATAAATATATGTTTTTTGACAAAGCGTGTAATTACTAGACGTAAAACTACCAGTATTTAAAAATAGTCTATCGGCGGTAGATGATGTTTTCGTTACGTTAGATGGATCTGGAACAAAATTATATCCAGTGTATTGTGGAATCATAATAGTAGCACCAATGGTAGCTATATCACCATTTACTCTAGTATTTAGATTGCCATTTATTGACCTTTGTCTTAAGCCTTTAGAGTGATCATCCCACATACCTATTAATGATCGTTGATTCCATGGAGAAAATTGCTCAACGTAAATATGATAGTGATCTTGTGCTAAGCCTGAAGAAAAGCTATTTGTGTCTATCGTCCAGGTTCTATCAGATTTTCTTATACAATGTGGGATATTTTTAGAAGAGTTGTCTTGATACTCTTCAGCGTCTATAAAGCAAGAATAATTTGCTCCACTACAACCAATAGATGCTGCTTCTGCTGTTGTACAAGCTCTGGGTGCACAAAAACCAAATGTGACAATAAAACAGAGTAAGTATGCTATCTTCACAACAAATCCTCTAAATAACAATAAAAAATCTCTCCTTAGATTTTTAAAAGCTTTTAGCTACTATTTTTGTATAAAATTTTCTATCATTTCAGCTTGCCCATACTGAGGATATTTGGCAATGTCTAAAACTACTTGAGATAATGTCATGTTGTCCATATTGCAAACGATAGGAGCTATAAAATTTACAGTTGATTTCTCAAGCGGAAGTGCAACCACGATAATGTTATAAATTCTAAGCTGTGAACTTTCTTTTATATCCATAAGGTCTTCATAATAGCTTGGGATATCAAATTCGTAGCTTCTTAAGGCAAAAGGATTTATCATCGTAAAAGACGTCTCATCATCTTTGCTTGCTAGTTTAACAAAAAATTTATCGAGCTCAATTAATTCCATCGTCTTGATATGCTCAAAGCCTAAAATAGGGCTTTTAACATTAAAAATCATACTAACTCCTGTTTTGTAAAGTTGTCGTATTTTATCATAGTTTTAAAAAATTTATACAAAAATAATGGCAAAAAATGTAGAATACGTGAATTTAAACTTTTTAAGGAAAAGCATGAAAAGATTTTCTAAATTTCTAGCGGTCGTAGCTCTTTTAGGCCTTTTTAGTGGTTGTGCTGAGAAATATACCGAGCTTTACAATCTAACCCCTGATGAATGGTATGCTCAGGTTATCGCCGATATAAAAGATGGCGATCTTGAAGCAGCCGACAAACACTATGTTTCAATGGCAAGCGAACATGTGGCAAGCCCACTTTTAGAGCAAATTTTACTCATCCTTGCTCAAGCACATGCAAACGATGAAGAGTATCTAATGGCAAATCACTATCTTGATGAATATATCAAAAGATATGGCGACAATGGCCCAAAAACAGAGTTTGCTCAGTATCTAAAGATAAAAGCAAATTTTGACTCATTCACTCAGCCAAACCGTAACCAAAAGCTTATGGAAGATAGCGTAACAGAGATTGAGAAATTTCTTTATATGTATCCAAATACCGAGTATAAGCCACTTATTGAGACTATGCTTATTAAATTCAAACTCGCACTTTATTTCCTTGATATGCAAATAGCAGATCTTTACAATAGGACCGGTCGTGATGTTTCGGCTAAAATTTATGAGCAAAAGCTTGAAGAGTCGCCGTTTAAAAACTCAGATCTTATCAAACCTGATGTAGCATGGTATAGAAAACTGTTTGAATAGGAGAAATTTTGCAAATAAACGAAAATAAAGGCTTCCCAACCGAAATTCCCATCATCGTTGAGGACGAGCTATTTTTATATCCATTTATGATAACTCCGCTTTTTTTAAGCGATGATGAAAATTTAAAGGCACTTGAACTCGCCATACAAGAAGAGACTCCGATCCTTGTAGTACCTACAAAGCCTCAGCAAGACGGCGCTAGAGACTTTGACGGCATCTATGACGCAGGCGTTATCGGCACGATAATGCGCCGTGTGCCTCTACCTGATGGACGCGTAAAAGTACTATTTCAGGGCATCGACAAAGGCAAAATTTTAAAGCAATCAGGCATAAATCCGCTCCGTGGCATCGTCGATATGCTCCACGTCAAGCGCCCATCACAGGTCAAAACTGACGCACTCATCGTGGTTTTAAGAGAAAAAGTAAGAGAGCTTTCGCAGTTTAGCCACTTTTTCCCGCCTGATCTTTTAAAAACGATCGAAGAGAGCGCTGAAGCGATCAGGGTTTGCGATCTCGTCTCAAGTGCACTTCGCCTAAAAAAACAGATTGCCTATAGCTTTTTTGTGGAGGAAAATTTAGAGCAACGCCTACTAAAGCTCATCGACTATGTTATCGAAGAGATCGAGGCAAATAAGCTTCAAAAAGAGATAAAAAATAAAGTCCATTCAAAGATCGACAAGACAAATAAAGAGTACTTTTTAAAGGAACAGCTAAAACAAATTCAAGCAGAGCTCGGAGCTGATACGAGCCGTGAAGAGGAGCTTGAAGAGTACCGCAAAAAGCTTGACACGAAGAAGAAATTTATGGCTGAGGACGCTTATAAAGAGATCAAAAAGCAAATAGACAAGCTCTCGCGTATGCACCCAGACTCAGCTGACGCAAATACCTTACAAAGCTACCTTGACTGGGTGTTAGAAATTCCATTTGAAAATATAGCTAAGAAAAAATCATCCATCAGCGAAGTGAGCAAGCATCTAAATGCCGATCACTACAGTCTTGAAAAGCCAAAAGAGCGCATCGAGGAGTATTTTGCTTTGCGTGAGCTTTTGGAACTTAGAGGCGTTGGCGAAAAGGTAAACAATGGCGCTATTTTATGCTTTGCAGGCCCTCCGGGTGTTGGCAAAACAAGCCTTGCAAACTCGATCGCAAAGGCGCTAAAGCGTGAACTAGTTAGGATCGCGCTTGGCGGACTTGAGGATGTAAACGAACTAAGAGGCCACCGCCGTACCTATATAGGCGCTATGCCAGGGCGTATTGTGCAAGGACTCATAGAAGCCAAGCAGATGAATCCAGTAGTTGTCTTAGATGAGATCGACAAGGTTGGCAGAAGCTATAGGGGCGATCCGACTGCGGTTTTACTTGAAATTTTAGATCCTGAGCAAAATAATAAATTTAGAGACTACTACCTAAATTTCAACATCGATCTTAGCAAGATCATCTTCATTGCTACAGCAAATGACGTGAGCATGATACCAGCTGCACTTCGCGACAGGATGGAATTTATTGAGCTTAGCTCATATACCCCACAAGAGAAATTTGAGATCGCTAAGAAATATCTCTTGCCTCAAGAGCTTAAAAAGCACGGACTAAAACCAAGTGATGTGAGCATAAGCAAAGAGGCACTTGAGCTAATTATCAGCGACTATACAAGAGAGAGCGGTGTGAGAAATTTACGCCGCAGGATCGCTGATATATTAAGAAAAGTTGCTAAAAATATCCTTATCAAAAAAAGCGAGGGCAAGATCAGTGTCACAGCTAAAAATTTGAAAGAATTTTTAGAGAAAAAGGTCTATGAGATCGAGCCAGCGGATAAAAAAGATCAGATAGGTCTAGTAAATGGCCTCGCGTGGACTAGTGTCGGTGGTGACGTGCTAAGGATCGAGGCTATCAGGATCCAGGGTAAAGGTAGCATGCAAATCACCGGTCAGCTAGGCGATGTAATGAAAGAGAGCGCTCAGATCGCATTTAGTGTTGTTAAAGTGCTAATAGACAACAAAAAAATAAAAGTACCGATGGCTATCGTGCCAAAACTAGATGATGATAAGCGTAAGCTTGAAGCTAGCGATGTTTATAGGCGCTACGATCTTCACTTGCACGTACCAGAGGGTGCTGTACCAAAAGATGGACCAAGTGCTGGTATCACGATGGCAACTGCGATCGCATCGATACTAACCGATACAAAGGTAAGACACGACATAGCAATGACTGGCGAGATTACGCTAACTGGTAGAGTGCTACCTATCGGTGGTCTAAAAGAGAAGCTCATCGCCGCACACAAAGCTGGCATCAAAACAGCCCTGATACCTCGCAAGAACTACGACCGCGACTTAGTAGATATCCCAGCCGAAGTAAAAGCTGACATGAAGATCATCGCCGTAGATACGATCGATGATGTGCTAAAAAATGCTCTTGTAGCTAAAAAATAATCCTTTCCTAGCCCTAAGCGAGATTAGGGCTAGGGAAATTTATAAATTTTGACGATTCTAAAATCCAAACAAAAAGCCATATAGCGCATAAAAGCAATTAATAATTTAAACATTAATAAGCACATGCAGCACACTAGAGAAAAATAAATTTGAGCGAGCATATCACGCTTCGATTTCAGTGACAAGCAAATAATGAAACCTGAATTTGGTAAGTTGTTAAGACAAGTGAGTAAAGTTTTAAAATTTGCAAATTTGCTTTGTTAAATCAAGTGAGTGTCAAGTAAATTTTAAAATTTTATGAACGAGTAATTTTGGCTCTAAAATTTGAGCTAAGTGGTAAGCGAATTTAGATTTTAGTTCTTGCGAGTGAATGAAGTTTTAAAATTTGTAAAGACAGCTTGATCAAATTTGTAAATTCCTTTTTATTCAAAAGAGAGACAATGGGACTCTAGTTACGAGCCCGTCCTCTTATCTTCCTTTTTAAATCCCCTAAATCCCTTACATTTAAGGTGCATGCAATAGTGCTAAAGCGAAGCATGCGATTTAAAACTCTAGTAAGTTTAAATTTGATGATGTGATATGCTAGTTCATAAATTTTAAAATTTGATGGACTTTTTATTTGGTGTAAATTTTTAGCTATTTATGCTTTGCTTCATGCTCTAAAAGCCAGATTTTAGTTGGCAAGCCATCTCCACCCGAGTATCCGCCAAGCCCACTGCTAGCTAGCACTCTGTGACAAGGAACGATGATAGGCACTGGATTTTTAGCATTGGCTGATCCTGCTGCTCGGTAGGCATTTTTGTGGCCTGCAGCAAGTGCAAGAGCTGCGTATGTAGTCGTTTCTCCGTATGGTATTTTTTGTAAAGCCTCGTAAATTTTTGCTCTAAAATTAGTTGTTTTTATATCAAGCCTTACGCTAAATTTTTTAAGCTTGCCATTAAAATAAGCCTCTAGCTCATTCAAGCAAAGCTTTAAATTTTTATCTTTTACCGCTATCTTTTCAAATTTATCTACAAAATTTATCTCACAAATTCCATTTTTGCTGGCAACGATCTCCAAAATTCCGATAGGCGATTTTAGGTAAGCTTTTGACACATTTGCTCCTTGAAATTTGAAATTTTGGGCAAATTTTACTTTAGTTTGTTTTGCTTTTTGATAAAATGCAAGCAAAATAGCGATTTTAGACTAAAAATAACTAGCAAAAACCACAAAGGAATTTCATGAGCTTTTTTACCGACTACGAAAAACACGTGAGCGAGCGAGAAAAAGAGGGCGTGCCACCGCTTGCGCTAAATGCCAAGCAAACAAGTGAAGTTTGCGAGCTAATAAAGTTTGCTAGCAAGTCTAGTGGTGACGAAAAGACGCAAAGCGAGCTAAAATTTCTTATAAGTTTGCTTGAAACTCGTATCAATCCCGGCGTTGATGACGCAGCGAAGATAAAGGCAAACTTTCTTGGCGAAGTGATAGATGGGCTTGCTGTTGGCGGTCTTGACGCTATGCGTGCCATTAAAATTTTAGGCAAGATGCTTGGCGGATATAACGTGGAAATTCTGGTACGAGCTCTAAAAAATAGCGACGAAACTATCGCACTTGCTGCTGCAAATGAGCTAAAAAATATTATCCTGGTGCATGAATATTTTGACGAGATAGTAAAGCTAAGTAGCAACAATAAATTTGCAAAAGATGTGCTTGCTTCTTGGGCAAATGCAGAGTGGTTTACGCATAAAAAGCCAATTGAAGCCTGTATAAACGCAGTCGTTTTTAAGGTACCAGGTGAGACAAATACTGATGACCTAAGTCCAGCGAGCGAGGCCTACACAAGGGCCGACATACCACTTCACGCAAAAGCAATGCTTGTTAAAAAGATGCCTGATGGTCTAGAAATTTTAAAAGAACTTAAAACTCGTGGTAAAAAAGTGGCGTATGTTGGCGACGTGGTTGGCACTGGCAGCAGCAGAAAGAGCGGTATAAACTCGATCCAGTGGCATTTGGGCGATGAGATAGAGGGCGTGCCAAACAAAAAAACGGGCGGTATCGTGATAGGCACGACCATAGCTCCGATATTTTTTAACACAGCAGAAGACAGCGGTGCGTTGCCGATAGTTGCAAATGTAAATGAGCTTGAGATGGGCGATGAGATAGAAATTTATCCATTTAAAGGCGAAATTTATAAGCTTATTGGCGGCGAGAAAAAGCTCGTGGCAAATTTCAAGCTAAACCCAAATACTCTAAGCGATGAGATAAGAGCAGGTGGAAGGATACCGCTTATGATAGGATGCCAAGTGACCAAAAAAGCCAGAGGGGCTCTAGGGCTTGGCGAGGAGCAAATTTTTATAAAGCCAGATCAGCCAAAAGAACAGAGTGGCGGCTATACGCTGGCTCAAAAGATGGTTGGCAAGGCTTGCGGCCTAGCTGGCGTGAGAGCTGGTGCCTACGTGGAGCCAGAAATTTTAACTGTTGGCTCGCAAGATACGACAGGGCCGATGACTAGAGATGAGGTAAAAGAGCTTGCTAGCCTTAGTTTTGGTGCGGATTTTGTTCTGCAAAGCTTTTGCCACACGGCCGCTTATCCAAAGCCAAGTGATCTTGTGATGCATGAGAGCTTGCCAAAATTTATAAATTTACGTGGCGGTGTGAGCCTAAAGCCAGGCGATGGCGTCATCCACTCGTGGCTAAATCGCATGGTGCTGCCTGATACGGTGGGCACTGGAGGCGATAGTCACACGAGATTTCCTATCGGTATCAGTTTTCCAGCGGGAAGTGGTCTAGTGGCGTTTGCAGCGGTGCTTGGAATGATGCCACTAAATATGCCAGAGTCGGTTTTGATCAAATTTAAAGGCAAGCTAAAAGAGGGCGTGACGCTTCGCGATCTTGTCAATGCGATACCTTATTTTGCGATTAAAAAAGGACTTTTAAGCGTTGAAAAGAAAAATAAAAAGAATGTTTTTGCAGGTAAAATTTTAGAGATAGAAGGGCTTGAGAGCTTAAAAGTAGAGCAGGCGTTTGAGCTAAGTGACGCTTCGGCTGAACGCTCGGCGGCTGCTTGCGTGGTAAATTTAAGCGTTGATAGCGTTGTGGAGTACATTCGCTCAAACGTTGCGCTAATTGATGCGATGATAAAAGCTGGTTACGAGAGTCGTGAGACCCTGCTTAGACGAAAAGAAAAAATGCAAAAATGGCTAGACAACCCGACTCTTTTAAGAGCCGATAAAGATGCAAAATACGCTGAAATTTTAGAGATTGATTTATCGCAGATAGATGAGCCGATTTTGGCGTGTCCAAATGACCCGGACGATGTGGCAACGCTAAGTGAAATTTTAGCTGATAATAAAAGAGTGCATAAAATAGATGAAGTTTTTGTGGGAAGCTGTATGACAAATATCGGCCATTACAGGGCACTTGCTAGAATTTTAGAGCATGAGAGCAGGCTTACAACTAGGCTTTGGATAGCACCGCCGACAAAGATGGATAAAAGCACGCTTGAAGATGAGGGCATTTATGAAATTTTTAAAAGATTAAATGCAAGGACAGAGGTACCAGGCTGCTCGCTTTGTATGGGTAATCAAGCAAGAGTAAACGATAATGCCGTTGTTTTTTCGACCTCGACAAGAAATTTTGACAACAGAATGGGCATGGGGGCAAAGGTTTATCTAGGAAGTGCTGAGCTAGCCGCTGTTTGTGCGCTACTTGGGCGTTTACCAAGTGTAGATGAATATAAAAAGATAGTAAAAGATAGCCTTAGCTTAAATAAAGATGAAATTTATAAATATCTAAATTTTAATGAAATAAGCGAGTTTAGCATATAAATTTGTTACAATATCGCGAAATTTTAAGGAGCTTTGATGAAAAAAGTAGTTTTTTTTCTCTTTTTTAGCGTTTGTTCTTTGATAAATTTACACGCTTTAGAGTGCAGTGATCTTGCTAAAAAAGAGAGCTTTAAAACTACTCCAAACGATATTGCTTACACGAATGAGGGGCTATTTTACTGTGATGGTTCACTTTTAAACTTAAAAGAGGTAAAAGAGCTTTTTGATGCGAGTGTGGCTGTGAGAAGTGAGTCTCAAAGTTGCGTTGGTGATAGAGTTTATAAAGAAAATTTAAACAAGTTTAGATGGCTTTTACTAAAAGCGTCATTTGCGCCTGAATTTTACGCAAGAGAGCTTGCAAAGCCAGAGGTTGCTGAGAGTGAAAAAGACGCTAGAATGGAGTATCTTAGATACTGGGCAAACGAGAGCTTATTTAATTTTTTAAAATATAAAAAATTTACAGAAGCTTACAAAAACGCTCAAACTCCGCTTGTGAAATTTTATGAAAGCCTTGGACTTGATACGCCAAGTGCCGCTTACTACGCAACTAGCGTGGTAAATGAGTTTTTGACTTTTGGTGTCGGTAAAAGTGTAAATAAAGCTAAAATTTTAACACCTGAGCAAAATATAATGGCTCAAAGGATAAATTCCGATGAGCTGGCAAATTTACTTTACTCAAAAAATTTCAGTACCGCTGAGCTTACAAATTTGCTTAATATCGCTCTTTTAAACGAAAAAAGTAGCGATATGGTAAAAGAGATCATAAGGCGCGGGGCCGATGTGAATTTGGGCGATGAGACGCCGCTATTTTTTGCTTTAAAAAATATAGAAAATGTAAAAATTTTACTTGCAAATAAAGCTGATGTAAATCACAAAAATTTTTTTGGAAAAAGTGCGCTTTTTTACGCTGTGCAGTTTAGCGATAAGCCACTTTGTGAGCTTTTGCTAAAAAATGGTGCCAATGCCAACGAGAGCTATATAGACGAAAATGCCAAGATGAATATGATAAATTTGGGTATGACGCAAGTTGAAGATACATGTGGTCTAGAGCATACAAATAGAAGCGTTTTTATGCATGCAGCAGCTCACGCAACGCCAGAAATTTTAAAGCTTTTGATGGATAATGGCGCTGATATCAACGCGACTGATGACGCTGGATTTAACGCGCTTGACTATGCCATGAAAGAACAAAACGAAAAGACGATCAAATTTTTAGAAAATTTGGGTTTAAAACCAAATTTAAATTAGGAAAAATCATGAAAAAGACAGCTTTTGTAACCGGTGCAACATCTGGATTTGGCGAGGCGATCGCCAGAAGACTCTCAAAAGAGGGCTACAAGATAGTCGCTCTTGCAAGGCGCGAAGATAGGCTAAAGAAGCTTGCAGCAGAGCTTGACGATACGCATATTATCGTAGCTGACATACGCGACAAAGAGGCTGTTTTTAAAGCGGTTGAGAGCTTGCCTGATAAATTTAAGGACATAGAAGTGCTTGTAAACAACGCTGGCATGGCGCTTGGGCTTGAGAAGACGATAGATGCGAAGGTGGAGGACTTTGAGGCGATGATAGACACCAACGTCAAGGGTCTTATCTACTCAACAAAGGCGGTTTTGCCACTACTTTATAAGCAAGAAAAGGGCTATATCTTTAATATTGGCTCGACAGCTGGCTCATGGCCATATCCTGGAAGTAATGTTTATGGTGCTACAAAGGCCTTTGTGAAGCAGTTTAGTCTAAATTTAAGAAACGATCTAGTTGGTACAAATATCAGGGTGACAAACATCGAGCCGGGGCTTTGCAAGACCGAATTTAGCGAGGTTAGGTTTAGAGGAGATAAAGTAAAGGCGGATAGTCTTTATGAAAATACAAATTTCATCACATCTGAGGATATCGCGACGATTTTGATAAATTGTCTAAATATGCCCGGAAGTGTCAATATAAATAGAGTCGAAGTCATGGCAAATACGCAGACTTGGGCTGGACTTGCGATAGAAAAATTTTAAGGAGTTCTTGTGAGACAAATTTTATTATTACTTTTTTTTAGCGTTGCGCTTTTTGGTGTCGATCCAGAAGTGGCAAAGAGAAACGCTGAAATTTATGGCGTATTTACGCTTATACCGCCTGTTGTGGCAATAGCACTTGCTTTTATCACAAAAGACGTCATCTTGTCGCTATTTATAGGTGTTTTTAGCGGAACATTTCTCATAAATATCATCAATGAAAACATCTTTATGGGTATCGTAAAAGGCTTTACAGGTATTGTTTCAAGAGTCGTTGAATCAATGGCTGACAAGACCGACTCAGGTATCTTACTTCAAGTGCTTTGTATCGGCGGCGTGGTCGCACTCATTACAAAGATGGGTGGTACAAAGGCGGTTGCTCTTTGGCTTAGCAAAAAGGCAAAAAGCGGCATTTCAGCTCAAATTTCAACATGGCTCATGGGAATTTTTGTATTTTTTGATGACTACGCAAATGCCCTAATCGTTGGCCCTATAATGAGACCAATAAGTGATAAATTTAAAATAAGCCGCGAAAAACTAGCTTTTATCATAGATGCTACCGCAGCACCGATCGCTGGTATTGCTATCATCTCGACATGGGTTGGCCTTGAGGTTTCACTCATCGAAAAGGGCTATGAGCTAGTTGGAGAGACTGGAATTAACGCTTATTCTATATTTATCGAGACAATTCCATATAGATTTTACAACCTCTTCATCTTATTTTTTATAGTCTGTACAGCCTTGATGCAGCGTGAATACGGACCAATGCTGTTAGCTGAAAGACGTGCTAGAAGAGGCGAGCTTCACTCAGGTAAAACTCAAATCCAAGATCTTGAAGATAAAACACTTGAGCCAAAAGAGGGCGTGAAATTAAGCGCTGCAAATGCTGTTGTACCACTTCTTGTGCTGGTCATTGGCGCATTTACTAGTTTTTATTTTAGTGGTCTTGCTGCACTTGAGGGTGATGCTCTTAAAAATGCACTTGCTAATCCGCTTTCATTTTCTACATTTAAAGATACTTTTGGCGCAGCAGACTCAGCTACATCACTATTTCAAGCAGCACTACTTGCTAGTATCGTAGCTATCACAATGGGTGTTTGGCGTAAAATTTTTGACGTAAAAGAGGCTATCAGCACATGGGTAAAGGGCTGGAAGACTATGATAATTACAGTTGTCATTTTGCTTCTTGCATGGAGCCTTAGTGCTGTTATCAAAGAGCTTGGCACATCAAGATATTTGGTTGATTTATTAAGCTCTTCAACGCCTAAATTTATCCTGCCAGTTGCTGTTTTTATCCTTGGTTCGTTTATTAGCTTTTCAACTGGAACGAGCTATGGTACGATGGGAATTTTAATGCCTCTAGCTATCCCACTAGCTTATGCTGTCGGCAAAAACTACGGCCTAGAGGGCGATGCGATGCATGCATATATGATCGTAAATATCTCAGGCGTACTTACAGGTGCGATCTTTGGCGATCACTGCTCACCGATATCGGATACTACGATACTTTCATCAATGGGTGCAGGATGTAATCATATCGATCACGTATCAACTCAAATGGTCTATGCGCTTAGCGTTTGTGTGGTTTGTGTGCTAGTTGGCTACTTGCCAGTTGCACTTGGTCTTAGCGTTTGGATCGCACTTCCTTGCGGATTTTTAGCGATTTGGGCGCTAGTTAGATTTGTTGGAAAGAAAGTAGAAGCATAAATTTGGATTGCAATTATTTAAAAGAGTGCGGCTCTTGCACTCTTTTTACTCCTTATGATGAGCAAATTTTATTTAAAACTGACCTTGTAAAACAAAATTTTTCAGAGTTTTATGATGGTGAGTTTGATGTTTTTAGCTCAACACCAAAACACTACCGCACAAGAGCTGAGTTTGGCATCTGGCATGAAGGCAGCAAGCTTAGCTACACGATGCATGCAAGCGAAAAGGGCAAAAAGGTCTTTATAGATGATTGTCCAAAGGTTTGCGAGCAAATTTCAGAGCTTATGCCAAGCTTGCTTTATGGCTTACAAGAGAACGAAATACTGCGCGCAAAGCTTTTTGGAGTGGAATTTATCTCTTGTAAAAGCGGTATTTTGGTTACACTTCTTTATCACAAAAAGCTTGATAATGAGTTTGAAGTGGCTATGAAAATTCTAGCCAGCAAGCTTGACGTTACCATACTTGCCAGATCTCGTGGGCAAAAGTTGCTAAGTGGTGAGCTAAATTTGATCGATGAGCTAGACGTTGGCGGTGAAATTTATAAATTTAGCCTAAGTGAGAATGCCTTTATTCAGCCAAATAGAGCCGTAAATGAAAAGATGATAGGCTGGGCTAAAGAGTGCATAGAAGCTGGCGTTGACCTCCTTGAGCTCTACTGCGGACATGGAAATTTTACCATCCCGCTTTCGTTTAAATTTAAAAATGTTCTTGCCACTGAAATTTCAAAAAGCTCGATCGCAAATGCCCTTAAAAACTGCGAGCTAAACAAAGCTAAAAATATCAAATTTTTACGTATGGACGCTGATGAGCTTATGAGTGTATTTGCTGGCGTTAGGGAATTTAATAGACTAAAGGATATAAATTTAAGCGATTTTAACTTCTCGCATGTCCTTGTCGATCCTCCTCGTGCAGGACTTAGTGAAAGTGTCGTAAATTTCATCAAAAATTTCAAAAATATCATCTACATCTCGTGCAACCCAGAGACTCTAAAAGAAAATTTAAATGAGCTTTGTAAAAGCCATAAAGTGATAAAATTTGCCATTTTTGATCAGTTTGCAAACACTCATCACATCGAGTGTGGCGTGCTACTAAGGGCAAAAGAATAATTTTAAAAAGGAAAATTTGAAAAAATGGTTTCACTAAATAAAATCATCCAAGCAAAGATCACGATCGGTCATTTTGTGACTAAGACTCCATTTGCGCTAAGTGCAAAGCTTAGTAAAATTTTAGGCGCAAGTGTTTACCTGAAAGAAGAAAATTTACAAAGAACCGGCGCATATAAGATAAGAGGCGCATACAATAAAATAGCTAGCCTAAGTGATGAGGAGAGAAAACGTGGCGTCGTGGCTGCAAGCGCTGGCAACCACGCTCAAGGTGTTGCTATAAGTGCAAAAGAATTTGGCGTGCATGCTTGCATCATCATGCCAGAATCAACCCCACTCCTAAAGGTTGCTGGCACAAAGGACCTTGGCGCAGAGGTCATTTTAAAGGGTGATAACTTTGACGAGGCGTACGCTTTTGCGGTGAACTATGCTAAAGAAAAGGGTATGACCTTTGTTCATCCATTTAACGACGAGTACGTCATGGCAGGGCAGGGCACTGTGGGGCTTGAGATGCTTGATGAGATAAGTGATCTTGATATGGTCATCGTCCCAGTTGGCGGCGGCGGATTAGCTAGCGGTGTGGCAAGCTGTATAAAACAAGTTAATCCAAAGACAAAAGTAATCTGTGTCGGTGCAAAAGGTGCTCCAGCGATGTTTAATAGCTACGGCGCTAAAAAGAGCATAAACTCAAAATCAGTCCGCACCATAGCTGACGGTATCGCTGTGCGTGATGCGAGCGAAATCACGCTGGCAAATATTATTGAGTGTGTTGATGAGTTTGTGCAAGTTGATGACGAGGAGATCGCAACTGCGATTTTGTTTTTACTAGAGACGCAAAAGATCGTTGTGGAAGGAGCTGGCGCAGCTGGTGTGGCAGCACTCATGCATGATAAGATCAAATTTAAAAAAGGTGCAAAGATAGGCGTGGTACTAAGTGGTGGAAATATCGACGTACAGGTACTTTCTATCATCATCGAAAAAGGTCTTATCAAGTCTCACCGCAAGATGACTTTGCAAATAACGCTTGTGGATAAGCCAGGAGCGCTCATGAGTCTAACTGATAGCCTAAAATCAGCAAACGCAAACATCGTGAAAATCGACTACGATCGCTTCTCAACAAGGCTTGATTATGGCGATGCAAGTATTACGATCACGCTTGAGACAAAGGGTCTTGAGCATCAAGAAAAGATCAAAGAAGTGCTTGAAAAAAGTGGTTTTTCATTTTCTCAATTGTTTTAAAAATTTTTTGCTATTTTGTGGATTTCAAGGTAGCAAAAAAACAAGCTAAAATTCCTTTTGCTTTACAAATTTAAGCTAAAATAGCAAGCTTAAAAGGAGAAAAAATGAGCGAATATGCAAATTTGATATTAGCTATCTTATTAGCTGTTTTGGCATTTGCATTTTATAGGTCAAATAAGGCGTTAAAAAAGGCAAAAGATGATAGCGAAAATCTCTCAGTCAGCACTGAAATTTCGCAGCTAAAAAGCATCGGCGAGCTATCTGTTTTTCAAGTTTATAGCAAAGAGATCGTCACAAAGACAGATCATGCGTTTGGAAATTTTGGCAAAGAGTATCTAAGATGGCTTATAAGCGAGAAGAAGCTTTCGATGATATTTGAGTTTGAGATAAATTTCATCTACGATCTAACTAGTCCAAAACTTGAGATCACGCAGATCGCAAACTCTAGCTACAAGATAAAGATGCCCCCATGTAAGTATAAATTTTCGATCGCCGATATGAAATTTTACGATGAGAAAAACGGCAAATTTATACCATTTTTGCTGCCTGACTCGCTAAATGGGTTTTTTGGAAGTACATTTACAGAAGAGGATAAAAACAGACTAATCGAAGAGGCGAGAAATGAAGTCAAAAAGATGAGTGTCCGCCTTATCTCACAGCTTCAAAGTAAAATTCATAAATCAGCTCGCGACACGCTTGAAGCGATAGCTAAGAGCTTTGGTGCAAACAAAGTTGAGTTTGTCTTTGACGATAATGATGAGCAGATAAGCTCGCAACTAAATTTAGAAAATATTGCATAAAATTTTAAAAAGGAGAAAAAATGAGCGTAAATTCACAAGAAGTCACGCAGACACCAGGCAACAACACAGTCTTTCAAACATGGGTTTTAATAGCTGATAAAAAGGTTTGTAAAGAGGGTTTTGCCGAGCTTTGCTCCTTGGTTGTAAATTTAAATAAAACTGCCAAGATTAGATTTGGCGCAAATGAAAATGTAAACTGCGTCCTTGGCGTGGGTCATGATGCTTGGAAAAAGCTTGAAATTTCAAAAGATCTACCAAAAGAGCTTGTAAATTTTAAAGCGATAAAAGGCGATAAGCACGAAGCTGTTAGCACAAAGGGCGACATCCACATACATATCCGCGCCTTAAATGCACCTGATTGCTTCGATATGGCTCAAGCGATAAAGGCTGTGCTTTTTAAATTTGCAGAGCTTACAGATGAGACGCAAGGCTTTAAGTATCATGACGGTAGGGCGATAATAGGCTTTGTTGATGGCACTGAAAATCCTGAGGGCGAGGAGAGAGATTTCTTTGCTAAAGTTGGCGATGAGGACGCTAAATTTAAAGGCGGCAGCTACGTTTTTGTACAAAAATATTTCCACAATATGAAAGAGTGGAACGCTACAAGCGTAAGCGAGCAAGAAAAGGTAATAGGTCGCTCAAAAGAGCTTGACATCGAGATGAGCGAAGATGTAAAACCTACAAATTCACACTCAGCTGCTGCAAACGTAGGAGATGATAAAAAGGTCGTGCGTGGCAATATGCCATTTACTGAAGGTAGTAAAACAGGCACTTACTTCATCGCTTATGCGAGCACATTTTCGACCGTTGAGGCGATGCTTAAAAAGATGTTTATAGGCGAGCCAAAAGGCAACTCAGATAGGCTACTTGACTTTAGCACACCTGTTACTGGTGCGCTATTTTTTGCGCCGACTATCGACATGCTAAGCGAGTACGAGGGTTAAATTTACAGTGGGGCGAAGCAAATACCCCTTAAATTTATAAGGAAAAAGATGCCAGAGTGGTTTATTTACGCAGCTCTTTCGGCTGTTTTTGCTGCACTTACAGCTATCTTTGCAAAGCTTGGCGTAAAGGATATTGACAGCGATTTTGCGACATTTATAAGAACGATCGTCGTCATTTTGATGCTTGTTTTGCTTTTAAGCGTGGCTAAAAAATGGCAACCATTAAGCTCACTAAACCCCAAAAACTGGCTCTTTCTCATACTAAGTGGCATAGCGACTGGGCTTTCGTGGCTCATGTATTTTAAAGCTATGCAGGCAGGCAAGGTCTATCAAGTGGCGCTGGTTGATAAATTTAGCGTTGTGCTAGCCATTATTTTGGCTGTCATCTTTCTTGACGAGAGGTTAAATTTAAAAGAAATTTTAGCCGTCTGCCTTATTATTTCAGGTGTTATTTTATTGATTTTCAAGTAAAAATTTATACTTTAAATCTAGCTAAAGAATAAAAATCAAAACTAGATTTTCGATGGCGTTTTCTGATCTAAAATTTATTCAAAAATTTTTAATTATCAAGATATCTTTATTGATTTTTAAAAAGCATTAAATATAGGGTAAATTTAATACTAATTTTAATTCTTTTTCGATAAATTAAAGTGATTTTAACTTTTTAAAGGAGGAAAGATGAAGTCCATAACTTCAAAGATAGCGATGATTATCATCTCATTGCTAGTTATTTCGTTTGCTGCTATTTCAGCAGTCAGCTACTATACAGCGGAAAGTAAGGTAGTAGAGTTGGTCAGCCAGACCCAGGATCAGATTCTAAGTGACATCAAAGCTACTACGGATTCTTTTTTTGAAGAATATTTAGAAATTGCTAAAAAGTATGCTTTAGATATAGCACAAACACCAAATAATGATGACTCGTACATGGAAAAAACAAAAATACAAAAAGAAAATGTTAGTCATCTAGTTACTGATATTTTTTATGGTCGCGAGAGTGATGGACATTTTTTCCAGTCTGACGGCACTAGAACAACTCCAGCCGATAACTACGATCCTAGAACTAGAGGTTGGTACAAAGCAGCGAAGAGTACAAATGGTGCTATATATACCGAACCTTACAAAGCTGCCTTGTTTAATGCTTTAGTAATTAGTTTTGCCGCTCCAGTAAATAAAAATGGAAATTTTGATGGTGTTTTGGGACTTGATTTAAATATGGATGCTTTAAGTAAAAAAATTCTCGAAATGGGTAAAACGAAATACGGCTACGTCTATTTAATGAATAAAGACGGCGTTATTCTTATGCACTCAAATCCTGAAAATGTCGGTAAAGCGATTCCGGCAAGCAAATATTTGGCCGATGAATTTGCGGCTAAGAGATTTGATGAAAATGGACTTATCCCTTATACGAACTATAAAGGCGAAAACGTAACCGCCAAAGTCCTTCCTATAAACGATCAAGGCTGGTTAGCCGTAGCCGCTATCGGAGCGGATACTTTTTCGTCTAATACCTTGCCTTTATTAAAAGCTCAAATAATCCTAGCCGTAGCTTTTATAGTCATACTTTCGGCTATCGTATTTACTCTTCTTAAAAAATCGCTTAGCCCTATTAGAACTATTCAAACCAAGCTTGAAGATGCGTTTAAATTTATTACCTACGAAACCCCTAACGCTCCGGAAAAGCTAGTAGTAACTACACAAGACGAATTCGGCAGAATGAGCGAATCTATTAACGAAAACATAGAAAAAGTCCTTAACGGCGTTAAAAAAGACAGCGCCCTAATAGACGAGATGAACGGTATAGCAAATCTTATGATAAGAGGCCACATGGGAGCTAAGATTAACTCTACTCCGAATAACCCGGCTTTAGTTCAGTTAAAAGATCTGCTAAATAAATTCTTTACGTCAATTTCTGAAAATTTAAAAGGCATAGCCGTAGTTTTAGCTTCTTATAATAAAAACGACTATACTCCTAGATTAGAGCTAAAACCGGAGCTTGAAAGCGATTTAAGAGATATGATAGTAGGCCTTCAAAGCGCTGGCGACGCAGTAAGCAATATGCTAAGGGAAAATTTAAAAGAAGCTCAGGTTCTAGAAGAAAAAGCTAAAATCCTAGCAGAATCTATGAGAACCCTAACCGACGGAGCTCATAAACAAGCCGACTCCATACAAGAAAGCGCGGCGGCTATAGAAGAGATGAGCAGTTCTATGAACGCTATTAGCCAAAAGGCTAGCGACGTAACCAGACAAAGCGAAGAGATTAAAAATATCATCGTGATTATTAGAGATATAGCCGACCAAACCAACCTACTTGCTCTAAACGCGGCTATAGAGGCGGCTAGAGCGGGCGAGCACGGAAGAGGATTTGCCGTAGTCGCCGACGAGGTTAGAAAACTAGCAGAGCGAACTCAAAAATCACTTGGCGAGATCGAAGCTAACGCAAATGTTCTAGCTCAAAGCATTAATGAGATGAGTGAAAGCATCAGAGAGCAAAGCGAAGGCATAAATATGATAAACCAAAGTGTAAGTCAGATCGACAGTATTACAAAACAAAATATTGATATTGTTGGTACAACAAATGAAATTACTGACCAAATAGATGACATGGCTAAAACGATAGTAGCCGATGTCAAAAAGAACAAATTTTAATCTTAGACCGAATTTAGGGGTTTGCTTCCCCTAAATTCTAATTTTATTTCGCTGATTTTAACTACCTAAAATGAAAAAATAATTCAAAATTATTATTTAATGTATACATCACTATTTTGTAATTAATATTATTTAATACTATTTAATATAAAAAATATACAATCGCACCTTAAAAATTTTTGTAAAAGGAAAGTAAATGCGATCAATTGCAAACAAAATATCTTTAATGCTCATACTGGCATTATTCATATCATTTTCGCTAATATCTTTAGCTAGCTATAACACAGCTCATGATAAAGCCATTGAGTTAGTAATACAAACTCAAAAGCAAATTTTAAAAGATGTGAAAATCACACTAAATAGCTTTTTTACCAATAATCAGTATGCTATAGAGAAAATGGCTGAGACTCTTAGTAAGATAAGCGAGAAAAGTGATAGCTCGATGAATGCTGATGGTATAAATTTAGCTTTATCTCAAGCAAAAGCTATATCTGGGAAAGAGATCACTCTTGTTTACGCTGGATATGAGAATGGGGCTATGTTTAGATCAAATGGGCAAAATAAAGCTGGGTATGATCCAAGAGTTAGAGGATGGTATAAACAAGCTAAAGCCGAGAATAAACCAATATATACTGATCCATATATGGCAGCTTCATTAAATGCAATGGTTATAACCTTTGCTGCACCTATTAAAAATATTGGAGTTACGGGCATAGATGCGTCTATTGAGGAGTTGAGCAATAATATATCGCAAATCAGTAAAACTGAATACAGCTATGCTTTTGTTACAGATCAAAATGGCAACGTTATAATGCACCCAAATAAAGAATTAGTCGGCAAACCTCATGAGATCGCAAAGAGTCTAATAAAACAATATAATGAAAAGAAATTTGATGAAAATGGATTAATAGCATATAAAAATACAAAAGGCGAAGATGTCTATGCTTATATGTTAGAGATAAATGACAAAGGTTGGTTGGCAATAACAGCAATGGATCAAAATATCTTTAGCTCGCATACTTTGCCTATTTTAAAAGTTCAAATTATTTTAGCCTTTATATTTATAGTTGTCTTGTCTGCGTTTGTATATTTCTTGCTAAAAAGATCGCTTAATCCGATTAAAACTATTACAGATGCTTTGGTTAGTTTCTTTAGATTTTTAAATTTTGAGATAAAAGAGCCAGTTGTTTCAAAGGTGGCAACAAAAGATGAATTTGGCGTAATGGGCAAACTAATAAATGATAATATTGCTAAAATTTTTGACAATGCCGATCAAGACTCTAGAGTGGTATCTCAATCTGTTGAAACTGCAAAGGCGATAGAAAATGGAAATTTAAAAGCAAGAATAGTAGATGTTCCAGCTAATCCAAAACTAATTGAATTAAAAGATGTCTTAAATAAAATGCTAGATGTTTTGGAGAAAAGAGTAGGTAGCGATTTAAATATGATCCAAAAAACTTTTAATGATTTTAGAAATTCTGATTTTACTTCAAGAATTTTGGATGCCAAAGGCAATGTCGAACTAGTAACAAACGAGCTTGGCGAAGAGATAGCTAATATGCTTGCGTTTAACTTAAAACAAGCACAATTCTTAGAAGAAAAAGCCAAAAATTTAGATGCATCAATGAAGCAAGTAACTCAAGGTGCTAGTACACAGGCAAATTCTCTCCAAGAAAGTGCTGCTGCGATCGAGCAAATGAGTAGCTCAATGAGTGCAATTAGTCAAAAGACTGTAGATGTTATAAAACAATCTGAAGAGATTAAAAATATCATCGTTATTATTAGAGATATAGCCGATCAAACAAATCTACTTGCTCTAAACGCAGCTATCGAAGCAGCGCGTGCTGGTGAGCATGGACGAGGCTTTGCTGTGGTCGCAGATGAGGTTAGAAAACTAGCCGAGCGCACCCAAAAGTCACTTGGCGAGATCGAAACTAATGCAAATATACTTACTCAAAGCATTAACGAGATGAGCGAGAGTATCAGAGAGCAAAGCGAAGGCATAAATATGATAAATCAAAGTGTAAGCCAGATAGATAGCATTACAAAGCAAAATGTTGATATCGTGAGCTCAACGAATGAAATTACCGCCCAAATCGATGAAATGGCTAAGACAATAGT
Source organism: Campylobacter concisus (assembly GCF_002914005.1). Classification (GTDB taxonomy): domain Bacteria; phylum Campylobacterota; class Campylobacteria; order Campylobacterales; family Campylobacteraceae; genus Campylobacter_A; species Campylobacter_A concisus_N. The sequence continues at coordinate 60,702 of NZ_POZU01000063.1, forward strand.
AGCTGATGTTAAAAAGAATAAATTTTAACCTTATAGCTTAACACCTAAATTTTATTAATATTTCATCCTCAAAATTTGAGGATGAAAATAACTCCTTTTTATCTCTAATCTTAAAATTTTTTTTTTGTTTTATAAATATAATAAAATTTTTAAAAATAATCTAATATTTATAGC
>NZ_POZU01000064.1:0-41272 GCF_002914005.1 Campylobacter concisus
CCATTAAACCTATTTAAAAGGCCACAGTAATCCGCCCCCTGCTTAATATTAACTTCTTTACATAGATATTTAATTATTATTCCACATCAAGTTTATTTAAAAATTATTGCACTACAATTCTTTTTGATATTTTGATATAAAAAATCATAATTATATCTAAAAGGATTTCTAATGAGATTAGCTATCAGTCTGGCTGCGGCTACGATGGTACTGTTTGCAAACGGTGCAAATCCCGACGTTATAAAGCCGATAAAGGATTTTACGCCTCCGCCACCTTATACGCCAAACATCGCTCAAAGCGCGTTTCCCGAAAATCAATTCAACCGCGTGCCAAGGGATGATTATTTTTTTGTGACGGATTTGCTCGATAATTCGATGGACAAATTTCACGTCGCGGGCGGATTTTACGGCAGGACGTTTTATAGTTCGGGACTTTTTAAATACCGCGGTGCAAATTTCTATACGATTTTAAACGCAAACTTTTCTAAAGCCAATCGCTACAAAGACGGTGGCGGCAGGGAATGGAACTACGGCTATGCCAGGCAGGGGCAAAGCGCGGTCGTGGGTTTCGTGCCTAGTGAGCTAAGTGAGTTTAGATTTACGCTAGTGCACGATAATATTGACGATGACAAGCAGCCTCACCATACTGCCGACTCGATAAAGACGCAACGATATATCGGTAAGTTTAACGCCAGGCTAGGTAAAGAGGATTTATCTAATACGTTAAATTTTGAAATAGCATTACGCGACGTGAGCAGAAGAAACGACAATTATCATTTGCGCCGCGCAGACCCTTCTAATATGGTAAAGGTAGAAGTAGATAGAAAGATTATAGATACGGAGCTAAAATACGATGTTGATTTTTCAAACTGGCACAATGTGGTCGGTACAGGATATCAGCACGATAATCATGAGGGCAAAAGATATCGTAAAATAGGCAATGATTGGGTTTTAAACGGCTTTAGGTTTGCAGACGTAACGAATAAAAAAACGAGAGTTTTTGATACGCTAAGCTATAAATTTACTGACGCGCACAAGCTCAGCCTAGCTCTAAACTACGACTGGATGAAGTCGAATTTAAATGATTTAAATACGGTTTATAACGGAGCAAGCGCGATAAATACCGTCGCTAAGCTTATTAAACAAATTTACGGCAAAGACTTTGACGGCAACATAAAACAGAATGGCTTAAGCGCTAGCCTAAAATACGACTTCACGCCCAATAAGCAAGATAATTACTATGTGGCTATAGAAAGTCTTTATCGTATGCCGAGCAATATGGAACGCTTTAGCAGTCTCTATGGGCCGACTACTAGAGGCTGGATCAGCAATCCGTTTATTAAGCCAGAGCGCCACAACCGCGTAAATTTGGGCTTTACCTATAAGAGCGAATTTTATAAAGAATACATGAGCTCGCGTCAGGGCGAGGATAGCTTTAGTCTGGGCGGGTACTTTATCGCAGACGACGCGCAGGATCTAGTTATCTACGATCGTCGCCACTCGGCCGCTGCCGCGCCGATGAATAAAAACGCCGTCATCACGCGCAACGTTGATGCTAGGATTTACAGCGTAAATTTGCGCGGGGAGTATAATTTCGCGCGAAATTTCGGGCTAAAAACTTCATTATTTTACAACTACGGACAAAACAAAACCGACGGCAGACCGCTCTATCAGATCCGCCCGTTTGAGGCAAATTTGGCCTTTGATTACAAGGACTACGCGAGCTTTGGCAGCTACAATATCGGCACGGCGGTGCGCTACGTAGCAAAGCAAAATAGAGGAGATTTCGATAAAGCCACCGGCTTTGGCATCGACAAGCGTGAAGCGGCTAAGAGCTTTACGACGATGGACGTTTACGGCGGATTTGAGTTTAAAAACAGCTGGGGCGTGAGGCTTGGCGTGACGAATATCTTTGATAAAGATTACGCCGAGTTTATCAGCGGTGAGCACGTAGGAGCGCTAGATCCTGATCCTGTGGTGCACGCGCCGGGGAGGGCGGTGTTTGTCAGCTTCCACTCTAGTTTTTAAAGACAACTATCTGTATAGCAAGGAGATACAATATGAATAGACGAGGTTTTTTAGGATTTGGCGCGGCGATTGGTGCTACAGCTCTTGCGCCGAGCCTTTTTGCGAAGGAAAATTTCACGATGTGGGGCGCGCCGGCAATCCCTAGCGTGATAATGGCCGTAGCAAGCCTACAAGGCGAGCTAGCAAAGACTCATGACGTGAGGTTACGCATTTGGAATAGTACGGATCAACTCCGAGCAGGCGTAGCTAATGGGGAAATAAAAATCACTATGGCGCCATCAAACGTGGGAGCAAACATGCGAAATCACGGCTTAAATTTAGCTATGCTAAATTTGCTTAGCCTTGGTACGATACAAGCCATGGTAAAAGATGAGAATATAAAAACTTTTGAAGATTTTATCGGCAAAAAATTAATAATTCCTTTTAAGGGTGATATGCCTGATTTGGTTCTGCGAGCGCTTTGTAAAAAACGAGGAATAGATATTTCCAAAATAGACATTACGTATACGCAGACGCCGCCGGAAGCTGCAGGATTATTTTTACAAAAAGATTATGATATTTTAATCGCCCCTCAACCTCTTCCGGCAGCAACCATACTGCGCGGGAAGAAAATGGGGATAGCGGTACATTACGGAGTAGATATTCCTAAGGTCTGGGGAGAAAGCTTTAATACCAAGCCGTACATTCCGATGGCGGGCATTATAGTCGACGTAGATTTTTATAAAGCAAATTTGCCTCTATTTGATACGCTTCATAGCGACTTAACTAACGCTCTATCTTGGATCAAAGATAATAAGCAAAGTGCTGCCAAAATAGGAGCCGAATATCTACCGGTTCCAGAGCCGGCACTGGTTAATGCATTTGATAGGGCAAATTTGACGGTAACAAAAGCTCGCGATATGCAAGATGAGATAATGTCATTTTTTGAAACTATTTTTGAGTTTAATCCAAAGCTTTTGGGCGGTAAGATGCCCGACAAGAGTTTGTTTCTATAATTAAAGATAAATTTATAAAAAAGGATAATGTCATGTTAAAACATATTTTGTGTTTATTATTTGTTTCTCTAAATATTTCGTTTGCTATGACAAACGAACAGATTGATGAATTTATATCAAAAAATAGCGTAGATATTCAGACTTTAAATGGAGTCCCAAATAAAGTTTACGCCAGTAATCCACCGTTACTATTTTTGCTATATGCCGTTGCTCCCGAGAAAGTCAGCGGTATAAATTCTAGTTTCGGTAAAAGAGAAAAGCCGTATCTAAAAGAGAGTATGATTAACCAGCCGGTAGTAGGAGGATTTTTCGGGCAAGGCAAAATTCCAAATATGGAAATGCTTTTAAAGCTAGATCCTGATTTGATATTAGTAAATTCTGACTCTAAAAATACTCAAAAGAAATTCAAAGAAACCCTGGGTGGCATAAATAAACCTATGCTGTACTTAAAAGGCTATGAACTAGAAGATTACATTGACTCTCTTGAGGTTTTGGGCAAAATTTTAGATAAGCAAGATAGAGTAAAAAAGCTAATAGAGTATTCTAAAAAAACCATGGATATTTCAAAAGAGCTTAATGAATATATAGTAAAAAACTCAGTTGTTAAGCCTAAAATATACTATGCCGAAGATCCCGACGGACTAGCTACTGAATGCGAGGGCTCATGGCATACTAGGCTTATAGAGCTAAGCGGTGCCGAAAATGTACATAAATGCAGTGGAAATCCGGATGCTACGGCTTATGGGCACATTAAAATTAGCTTTGAACAAATAGCCGAATATGATCCTGATATTATATTAATTTTCGAGAAGAGCTTTTATGATAAAATCTATGACGATCCTAAATGGCAAATACTAAAAGCCGTAAAAAATAAAAGAGCTTATTACTTACCTCGCGAACCATTTTCTTGGTTTGATCGTCCGCCTTCATTTATGAGATTCATAGGGCTTAAATGGCTTATAAATTTAACTCACCCTGATGTATTTAAATTCAATATGAATAAGGAAGTTAAGGACTTTTATAAATTATTCCTAGAGGTTGACATAAGCGATAACCAAGTAAAAGAGCTTATAGGTGAGTAAAAAAGCCTTTACGTTTTTAAGTATCTTATTGCTAGGGTTTATGTTACTTTCGGTACTAATAGGAAAATACGGCTTTAATGCGGAAGATTATCTAACATATTTTAAAGCCGTTATAAAAGGCGAAGACTTGAAAAATTATCAAGTTATGCATACTTTGATAACGGAAATTCGCCTTCCTAGAATAATGGCCTGCATTATAATAGGCGCTAGTTTGGCTATTTCTGGCTCAGCATACCAAGCCATGTTTGTAAATCCTCTAGTAAGTCCATCAATACTTGGGGTTTTAAGCGGTGCCGGATTCGGCGCCGCCATAGGAATGTTTTTCGGATTAAACGAATATCTCATTCAGCTTAGTACCTTTGCGTTTGGTTTTATAGCGGTACTGACGGCCTTAAGCATATCGGCCTTTTATTCACGCTCTGGCAGTATTATAGTATTGGTTCTAGGAGGTGTTATTAGCGGTTCTCTTTTCACATCATTACTATCAGCATTGAAATACGCAGCCGATCCAAATGACTCATTGCCGGCTATTACTTATTTTTTAATGGGTAGCCTAGGGTTTGCTTCGAAGAATTTTATTCAAATTTCGATTCTACCGATGTTTGCGGGAATACTATTGTTGGCCTTTAGCGGCAAATATTTAAATGCACTGAGTTTGGGAGAAGAAGAGGCTAAAAGTCTGGGCATAAATGTTGCTAGGGTTAAAATTTTCGTTATTTTGGTTGCTACTTTTATCAGTGCCCTAAGCGTAACGATAGCCGGTATTATCGGTTGGATAGGTCTTATAGTTCCACATATGGCTCGTTTTATATTCGGAGCGGATAATCGCGCCGTATTGTCTAGTTCAGCTATGATAGGTGCTATATTTTTACTTTTTTGCGATAACTTTTCGAGACTTATGTTTACTTTTGAAGTCCCGATAGGTATAGTAACTTCACTGTTTGGAATACCTATATTTATTCTAGTGCTTCGTAGAGCTAAAAAGAGTTTTTAATGATAGAAATCAGAAATCTAAAATTCGGATACAAAGATAAGAATATACTAAACGGTATAAGTTTTAGTATCAAAAAAGGCGATACGCTTAGTATCTTGGGCGCAAACGGTAGCGGCAAAAGCACTCTCCTGCGTATTATGCTTGGATTTTTAAAATTTGAGGGTACGGTAAATATATGCGGTAAAAGCGTAAGGAATTACGAAAAAAAAGAACTTGCAAGGCTTATAGCCTACGTTCCTCAAACGCATGCCCCGTCATATGAATATAGCGTATTTGATATAGTACTAATGGGCGCATTGTGCAGAACGTCTTTATTTTCTAACTTTAGCCTTGCCGACAAAAAGCTTGCCGAGTATGCATTGGAAAGAATGGGTATTTTAGAGCTAAAAGATGAACTTTATACTAGAATAAGCGGTGGACAAAGGCAGCTAGCATATATCGCTAGAACCTTAGTACAAGGCGCCAAAGTTATTTTTATGGACGAACCTACGACCGGGCTTGACTTCGGCAATCAAATTAAACTACTTGAAATGATAAAGACGCTAAAAGACGAGGGGTATACTTTCGTACAAACCACTCATTACCCTCGTCACGCTAAATTTGTTTCAAATCTAGTATTGTTTTTAAAAGACGGCAAGATACTAGATTTTGGAAAGTGCGATGAATTGATAAATCCATCAAATATAGATAAGATTTACGGAATAGATTATCAAAAATATGAGGACAAATTATGATATTACCTTCTAATTACGATAGGCTGGATTTTAATAAGCTTTATAAGGAGCAAAGAACAAATAGCTCTTTTATTAGGAAATCAGTAGCCAAATGGGACGTTAAGGCAGCAAGCTTTAGCGAGAGCGTACTTAAGAGCGACTATGTTAAAGACTTTATCTCAAGAGTCGATTTTGATGGCGCAAGAACGCTTCTTGATTTCGCATGCGGTACCGGAGCATTAAGCATAGCTGCAGCAAATAAGGTAGATAAAATTTACGGTTATGATTTTTCGTCGAAAATGCTAGAATTCGCAGAACAAAACTCTCGGGATTTTAATTGTAAAAATATTGAATTCGCGCAAAAAGCATTCGAAGACGACTTTAGCGACGTACCTGAGTGCGATATTACGTTTGCATCTCGTTGCCTTGACGTAGATGACTTAAAACAAGCCCTAGAGAAATTACTTTCAAAGACGAAAAAAGCCCTTTATATTACTTTTAAAGTCGGTAGTTTCATTAACGAAGACGTTTTAAATGCTCTTGGAAGCAATATTGAAAAAAGACCAGACTTTATATATTTAATAAATATTTTATTCCAAATGGGATATCTTCCAAAGCTAGAGTATATACAAACTTCATGCGGTGATGGAATACCTGAAACTATCGACGATCTTGTTAAAAAAATACAATGGGGACTTTCGAGAGAGCTTACGGAGCCAGAAGTTTATAATCTCAATAAGTACTTTAACGGCAACCGCTTTGAGCGAAAACAAGAATATATGAACTGGGCTTTCATAAGAGTAGATAAATGATAATTTTATAATTAACTGTTATGGTCAATAAATTTGGATTGGTCTTAAAAATATCATATATTTATAGTTAGTGATATTTGAGCATACGGGATACGATGGCAATTCTTTAAGATGCCTGATATATTAATGCTAGGTTTTTACGCATTATTAAAAAATACATCCTATTGCTAAACACAGAGCCAATGTAATGCAAGGTTTTATAGCACATTAATGTAAAAAAAGAGACAACCGTCAAAACATCTGATACCATAGGTAGCACCTCCGCTAATTTTTGTATTACAAACACCTTTAACTCGCATCAGTCCGTAGACGAGTGTTTGATTAGCTTATAGAGCCCTGTGTGGCAATAGAACCGAGTTCATTTATTGTATCATTTTTTTGTTTTTTATACAATATTTTTTTAATATAGCTCAATGTATGAAAATCACAAGATATATGATTAAGGCTTGATAAATTATTTACTAGAAAATTTTCACCAAATTCTGATACCAATATATCGACCGATAGTGTATTTATTGCATCTCTTTTTTGAAATAATACGCTAGAATTTTTTATAAAGCGGTTATTGCGAAGTTTATCAAAAGCCTTTAATAGCTCTTTGCTATAATTATTACTACTAGGAAAAGCTGTTAATATTTCGGTATTTTTTAAATTTCTTTTACTAATAATTTTTGATAAGCCGCTTGTGCATACTATTTTATAATTATAAAATTTGCAATTTTTAATTTTACACTCCTTGAAAACCGAAGATGAAATAATTGAATCTTCAAAAAGTGCATTCGTTAAATTACATTTTCTAAAAAGCGTTCCATTTAATAAACAAGATCTTATTTGGGCTTCATAAAAACTGCAAAATTTAAATTTTGTTCCAATAAAAGAAGTGCCGTCAAATATAGTGCCGGAAAAATTGGTTTTATAGCTGCATGATTTATTAAAATTTTTATATATAAATTTCCTGCCACTCCTATCCACGCAACTATAACTAAAAGCTTTTTTATTTTTGTCGTTTACGGGCATGCAACCTCTATCTATTAATTTTTATTCGTATTTATAGATTATATTATAATGAGTCATTTTTCTTGATATCTCTCCAGTACGCATTTTAACCTCTTGCCCCAATCTTGTATCTTTTTCTCACGTGTATCATATGGATGGTATAAATAGTATTTGGTCATTTTAAATTTTAAATCCTGCAACCAACTATTACTCGTTTTTGCAATGTTTGTGACTATTTCTTGCACGATATCCTCATCTATACTATTATAATAATCCCTAATTAAAAGCGTACTAAGCGTTTCTAACAATTTGTCTTTTTGTATCTCAAGAATAATGTACCTACAATTTTTGTAGTATATCTCAACCACTATATACTTTCTAGGAGTCACTCCATCCAACATTGTAGCCCTCTTCCACGCATGCCTTCCTCGATAGTTTTTTGGTTTTTGAGGCAAGTCCTCGCATTTTAAAATTTTGTATGAAAAATCGCAATAAATATCAGAGCAATACATCAACATGGCTTTTATGTCTTCGATAGTTATATAACTTCCGGTTTCTTGCTCACTATCCTCGTCTTCTTTTTTCAAGTGCCCCTCTGTAGTATTTAGATCGCCCTGCACTTCCGCGTCGTTTGAGCTTAGATCTAATTTGTCCTCCTGCAATTTATCACTTCCTCGTACTATTTCTCTACTTTGGTCTTCTTCTGTAATCGTTTCAAATTCAATAGTTTTATTGAGCAGATCTAACTTTGCCTCTAAATTAGCATCCTCATCTTTATCTACTATACTTACTGAACTATGTAAAATATTGGGGGTTCTTTCATTGAGTTGATTCGTTAAATCTTTCTTGGACAGCTTTGTGCTTTTTATCACACCTATTATATCTTTTTTTCCTCCAGGAAGCTCTCTAATAACTTTAAGCTGTTCAAATGGATAAAACGAATTTTCTTGCAAGATTTTTAAAACAAGCAATGATCCATCACTTAATACCTTAACTCTTGCCTTAAAATTTATTTTTCCAGGTACTGGAAAATTTGCTTGAATAGTCATCGTATTTGGCGAGCCCACAAAGTTAGCACTTTGTTTCCTATGCTCAGATAATATTTTGCTAGCAACCATATCTCTTCTTATTTGTAGCCACATATTATTAGCTCTTTTGTCTATAACAAATCTATATATATTTTCTGCATCAATATTATTTGCATTGAATTTTAAGTATATTTTACCAATCCCATTATCTAATGTTGCTCTTTTATAAAGGCCATCCAATGAACTATTTTGCCCCTGAGTCTCCGACATAATTTGTCTAGTCATCGATGCTGATGTAAAGTAGAAATATCTTGCGATTTCATAGTGTGGAAAAATAACCGTTCTTCCAGATAAATTATCTGTAAAGGTTGAATATTTTTGCTGATTTTTATGCCAACCAATATTGTATTTACCTATTTTTTCAGGTAGCTCACTCATAAACTTATCTAAAATAGGTATATTCTTAAGATTTTTGGTCACCAGCAATCCATCGCCAATACTTATTTGAAAATTGTGAATATCTCCTGCACTGGTTCCATTTTTTTGCTGGTTTTCAATAACAGTACCCAACGGGAAAGCACAAATTTCTTTTAGGTTGAAAAAAGATAGAAAATATTCGGGTTTATCTTTGAATATCTCTTTTAAAATGATTGGGATACTAAAATTCGTTTCGTTTTGATAAATATCTCCATATGAAAAGACAATCAACTTTTTATTTTTTGGTAATTTTGTCAATATCAAATCTTGTAAAATCACACTTTCATTCATTGTCCGAAGCCCTCTGAGTACTTCTTAGAATCTATTTTATTCTATTCTAAGCTTAAAAATTTATATATAAAAGATCATCTTTATATACCACACAATAAAAAAATTGTACAGTATAATTATTCTCTTCGATTTTTAATTTTTCTGCTAACATTTTAACTTTTTACCTATGGCATACAAACATATTAATTTGCCTTTTTATGTTTGTAGGATGGTAGTTTTTTAAAGTCTTTCTTCTTTTTTGTGGAAAATATACTTTTTATCAATTCGGGGTATTTTCTCTTTTGCCTATTAACTATTTTTTTTATACATAAGTTAAGATCTTCTTTGTTGTCTAATTTCTTTTTATTTTTGAATATATCTATTATTACAGTCAACAATAGATTATTTTCAATATTTGACATCCTATTTATTTGTGGCAAAAACTTAAGCAAAATATCGCCCACATATTCTTTTCCTAATAAATCTATATTTGATAGTATGTAGATGGTGCAAAAGTAGAGCTTATTTTCATCTGGCTGTAAATCTATACTACTATCAGTTATCGGAGTATTTGCGACCTCAGAAATTATATTTTTTACTTCGTCAACAATAAACATACTAGAATAATACATTCCAGTTAAATGGAGCATTGCTATGCTACTAAGTATTTTTGGTGGATTTGTTATTTTTAGAATTTTCTGAAATACAGAGTTAAGGTCATCTTTTAAATTTAAAGAATTGTTTATTGCCTTTTCTATAACCTTATTTTTTATAGTATTTTCGGTCATCCAACCATATTGTAGAAGCTTGCCTAAAAACATTATATTGATATTTTTTTCAAATCTGTCTTCTAAGGACTCTATTCTACTACTTAGCTTTTCCAAGTCTTTTTGATTAAGCTTTGTTTTTAACCCAAAATAAAAATAAGCAACATCCTCCCATAGGCCATCAGAAGTGTATAAATCAAACAAGATGTCAAACTGATCAATATCGTCTAGCTCTTCTTTATTGTCCCTAAAATATAATGCAATAAAATAATCTAGAAATGATTTGTGCGAAAAGGACATATTGCCATTTTCGTCTACTTTAATAAGAGACGTTCTAGTAATAGTATCAATAAAACTACACTTATCTGCTATAAACTTATATTTATCACAGAAGAAATTGACGCATTCGCTAAAATCATTTTTGTTCACGATAGTCTTATCTTGTTTGAAAAAATATTGATATGCGAAATTAGCTAAAAAGTCTTTTTTTATTTTTGGCTCAAAAAGTTTGTCAATATCAACATCTGTCGTTTTGTATTCACCAAAAATTAGACTGACATATCTGTTATATAACTCCGTAATGGATGCTGGGATCTCATGTTTTTCTTTTACAACATCCATTAAAAGCTTTAACGCCAAAGGATAGAATGGTATTTGTCCCTCTAGTTCGTTTATGCTCTTTTCTACAATATTGATTGATATATTGTTTGTTTTAATTATTTTTTTAATGAGAGATATCGCCTGATTTACACCATATGGCAAAAGCTCATAATTCTCATATTCGAAAAAAGATTCTATTATTCCATAGTTTATTCTAGACGTAAAAAGTATATTTGCATTATTATTACTCTCGCTTAAATAACTCTCAATATTATATTTTATCTTATCTCTTATTTCGTTTCCTACTTCATCTATTCCATCTATAATAATTAAATTTGGCTTTATGGTAATCATATTACCATAAAAAGATTCTATAATATTGGAAAAATTATGCAGTGAATAACTGTTAATAAAATCAATAGCCCTAAAACACACAGGTAATGCAAAATCCTTTTTTTCTTCCAAAAGGACGTGGTTGTAGTTTTCTTTTAATAAATAATTTATAGAAATGAGCACCATTTTAAATACCAAAATGGACTTTCCAGAGCCTGCGTCGCCGGTTAGTAAAAATTTCTTTTTAGTTTTTGACATTAATATTTTTAAAAAAGAATCAAGAGTTTCTTTTTTGCCAAAAATTTGTTCGCCTATCCTATTGAGGGTATTTTTATCATTATCGCTTATTATTAACTCTTGTCTACTCCTCATAACTTTTTTAATATTTGGCTGAATAAAATACTCATCGTCATTATTGTCTCCCAGAAATTCTTCTATCTTTTCTATGCGATCCAACAAAAATGATTCCATGCTCCCATTAAAAAAGAATTCTGGATAATATTGTTCAAATAAATTTATTAACCTCGTAATATCCATAAACTCAGTATTATTTTTATAAGGGGACTCTTTTATTTCATATAGAATTCTTTCTTGAGCACCTTGTGTAATCGTACCGAGATTAACAATGCATACATCGGAAATGGTTACCATTTCATTTTTATCATTCAGTTTTGCTGGTAAATTAAAAGCCTGCTTGACTTGTGTTACTACTTCTGTTGTTTTTCCAGATGCTTTACCATCTAATTTTTCTAAAGCCTTTACAACAAACGCTGTATACTTTTTATTGCCAGTAGATCCATCATACTCCATAACAAGGTCTTTGCCATTCTCATTCGATCCTTGTAAAATCTCTATATACGGATTTTTTTCTTGATGCATTTTTTCTAATAATTTCTTTAGAACATGGTGAAATTCATTTTCTTTACCTAAAAATCTCTGCAGTAGCCTCTTCTTGGTATCATGATCTAATTTCTTTGCTTTTGTATTGTAGTCAACCATGAAATAATCCTTTTTTAAAATAAAATATTTTAATAAAATATAAAAACAACATATGTTCGCAACTTTTACTGAACTATTCGCAACTTTTATTGAATTTCACAGCCACCACCAAATATTGAACTTTTTGTCGAGGTATGATGTGGTGAGCGAAAAGCTCTAGTGCTTGTAAATTCACTATCTTGAAGATTTAAAGAGCGGTAAGCGGCAGACTTTAGCACCTCTTCTAAGCTTTGTGGCGCCATGATATAAACTAGGCGTTTTGCGCACATACTTTTGCCGCTTCCTGGGCTCCCTTCAAATAAAATATTGTGCATACCAACGGCCGCAATAACGCAGGCTCTTTTTGCGCGATCCTGACCCAAAACATCCCTAAAATCAAACTCGAAGTTTAAATTTGGAACATATCTTTTACCAGAAATTTCTATCACATTTGAAAATAGTTCATGAGTAGCGTTAAAACGTATGCTTTTCGCAAATTCTGAGTCGTTAAAAAAACTAATCGCCTCTTCTAGAGTACTAACCGCATAAATCTCTAAATTTGGGATCATTGAAGCTTTTTGTACTATCTCTTTTGGCACTAAGACTTTTGCGTTTTTTACCTGCGTGCTTAAAAAAAGTAAGATAGAAAATAAATTTGCCGTACTTTTTACACTTCCATCAAGTCCAAGCTCACCAAAGACAAAAATTTTCTCTAAGCTTTTTGCCTTTTGAAGAGCTATAAGAAGAGCGATAGCCAGGTCAAAATGTGAGCCACTTTTTGGCAGATCTGAAGGGGATAAATTTATGGTTATCTTTTGTGCTGGGAAGGAAAAATCAAGTGCTAGAAGTGCTGCTTTTACGCGTTCTGTACTCTCTTTGATACTTGTGCTTGCAAGCCCAACGATGCTAAAACCAGGAAGCCCACGAGAGAAGATAGACTCAACATCAATTATCTTTAGCCCATCGCCGTAAGTAGCACATCTTAAAGACTTCATGAAGCTTTTTCTTTTTTTTGCTTTTTGTATTCCTTGTCAAATTTTTTGCGTTTGTTAAAGCCGATTTTTTCTATAAAAAGATGTCCATCTAAATGATCATTTTCATGCTGGATAGCGATAGCTAAAAGCCCATCAGCCTTTAAGCTTTGCTCTTTGCCAAAGCGGTCTTGATATTTGATGGCCACAACCTCATTTCTTTTTACATCTTCATAATATCCAGGCACACTAAGGCAACCCTCTTGATAGATGCATTCTCCTTCGCGTAATTCAAATTTTGGATTTATGATTTCGATTAAATTTTCTTTGTCTTGTACGCCCTCGTCATTAGCTAGATTTATAATAAAAATTCTTTTTGCGACACCTATCTGAATAGCAGCAAGACCGATGCCTTCTTTTGCAATCATCGTATCATACATATCATCAAGTAGTTTGTGAAGTTCCTCATCAAAATTTTTAACCTCTTTTGAGACTTCATAAAGTTTTTTATTTGGATAAGATAAAACCTCTAAGATCAAGCTCAAACTCCTACTTATTCACCCAAAAATATAGGCTGCTCATCATCTTGTGTTAGTATTAGTTGATCTAACGAGTAAGAGATTAATTCTTCAGCGCTTCTTGTTTTTGTTATCATGCTTGAAACCACTTGGATATCAAGCTTGCACTCTTCACCATCTATCTTCCAAGGTATAGATGAAAGCATATTTAAAATTCTGCTACCGGCTTGTTTTGTGCCATTTTCATCAGTATATTTCATAACCATAGCAAAACAGCCATCACCGTAATGAGCTACTATATCGCTTCTTCTAGAAGTTCTTAAAAGAAGCTGTGATATAGCTTTATACATATTGTTTCGCTCTTTTAAATTTTTTACACGATTTGTAAATCTATCTTTTGCTCTTACTAGTAAAAACGATGCGTTATAGCCATATCTTTTAACGGCTTCTACTTCACTTTGCACTGTGGCTACTAGAAATTTTTTATTATAAACGTCATATGTCGTATCATAAATCGACTGCTCTTCAATAGATTTAAGCATCTTAGCTACTTCGTCATAGCTTACTTTAATGACATCAAGATGTTTATCCATAAGGCTGTTTAATTTTATTAGGTCATGGTTAAATGCGCTTAAAACATTTTGAAGAGCTAGGATATTTGTATTATTTTTGAGTGCATCCATGCGCTTTTGTACTAGGCCTCTCATGATGCCTAAATTTTTATAGATTAGCACCACAGCTTGAAGCATACTTTTTATCTGGATAAATCCTTGCTTTATCTCTTTTTCAATAGAAATATTACTACCTGATGGCACTGATATCTCGGAATTTATGACTATCATATCACCGATCTCTTTTCTAAATTCATCAGGCTGTCCATCAAGCATTTTCTCAAAATAAATAGAGTAATTATTTGGCGTAGATGGAACATTATCATCGCTTAATTCATGCAAAACATTTTCTGAAAATCTGTAGATATCTACCTTTTCTTTTTCTAGAATATGTTTTACCTCAACCGCTTTTTTCTTAGGGTCTGGTGCATTATCTATCTTTATCACTTTGGGCCTTATTTAAAACTTTTCTCCAAAATTTTATCAACAAGTCCGTACTCTTTGGCTTCGGCCGAACTCATAAAGAAGTCACGTTCAGTATCTTTTACAATCTTACTTAGCTTTTGACCTGTATTTTTGGCCAAAATTCCATTTAAAATCTCTTTCATACGCAAAATTTCACGAGCTTGTATCTCGATATCAGTCGCTTGTCCTCTGGCGCCGCCAAGTGGTTGATGTATCATGATGCGAGAATTTGGCAACGCATATCTTTTACCTGGTGCGCCACAGCTTAGCAAAAATGCACCCATACTAGCAGCTTGGCCGATGCAGATCGTGCAAACATCTGGTTTTATGTAGTTCATCGTATCATAGATGCTAAAACCACTTGTTATAACGCCACCTGGTGAGTTTATATATAGATAGATATCTTTATCTGGATCCTCAGCCTCTAAAAATAGCAACTGAGCGACGATAGAAGCGGCCATGCCGTCCTCTATCTCGCCACTTAGCATAACGATCCTGTCTTTTAAAAGACGAGAATATATATCATAGCTTCGCTCACCTCTGCTAGTTCTTTCAACTACGACAGGAACGTAATAGCTCATTACTCAGCCTTCTCTTTTTTACTTGCTTTTTTTTCGTCTTTTTCTTTGTTAAAGAGCTCGCTAAATAGCTTCTCTTCGATCATTGACATCTTTATAGCTGGAAGCATGCCTTGGTTGCGGTACATCTCAAGGTGTACTTTTGGATCTTGACCGCTTCTATATGCCTCAAAATAGATCGCTTGAACGACCTCTTGATCGCTCACTTTCACGCCTCTTACGCGAGCTAGTTCATCGATGATGAAAGTTAAACGAACACTATTTTCAGCATCTTTTCTAAACTCGTCACGTTTTTTAGAAAGAGCATCTTTGTCCTCTCTAAATTTTTTCATATCATCTGGAGTAAATGAGCTCCATGCGTTTCTAAACTGCATATCAATCTCTTGCTCGACAATATTTTTTGGCACGTCAAATTTAAATTTTTCAACCGCAGCTTCAGCAAATTTTGGCTTAAGCTCATCATTTATAAGTTTATAAATTTTCTCTTGACGAATTTGCTCTTTTATACGCTCATCAAGTAGCTCTTCAGTTGGTTTTTCTTCATTTGGAAGTAGAGTTTTCAACATCTCTTCATCTAGTTTTTCAGGAATTTTTCTCTCTTGAATTTCATGAAGTTTGACTTTAAAAACAGCATCTTTGCCAGCTAAATGTGCAGCGCCGTAGTTTTCTGGGAATTTAACCTCAATATCTTTTTCACCACCAGCTTTTATGCCTACCATGCCATCTTCAAAGCCTGGGATGAATTGATTTGAGCCGATCTCAAGCACATAGTTTTCAGCCTTGCCACCATCAAATGCAACGCCATCAACAAAGCCTTCAAAGTCAAATTTAGCAAAGTCGCCAACCTTTAGACCTCTTTTGCCATCAATTTTCTCAAGTGGAGCTATCATTTTTAAAAGCTCGCTCTTTTTCTCATCGATATCTTTTTTCAAAACACGTGGGTTTGAAAACTCAGGTATCAAGCTCTCATAGCCGCTCACATCGACGCTTGGTTTAAATGAAACTGTTAGCTCAACATCGATCTTACCATCTTTTCTGTCAAATTTTGAAACGATAGGCTCGCCGATAAGATCATCATTTTTCTTGCCTGCTTGTTTTATAGCCTCATCAACAACATCTCTTAAGACATCTTGTTCAGCATCGTTTGTTAGCTCTTTCTCGTAGCGTTTTAGCACAATAGCAACTGGCACATGGCCTTGTCTAAAGCCGTCTACTTTCATAGTTTTTGCTGCTTTTTTTGCTAGTTTCTCTACGCTAGATTTTATAGCATCTGCACTTATAGTCGTGCTTGCTAAGGTATTTACGCTATCTAGAGCTTTTGTTTTGATTTCCATCTAATTCCTTTATGAATACAAATTTTTAGCCCAAAATATAGCAGAATTTTCCTTATTTCATTGTAAATTTGTAAATTTTTATAGATATAAAAGGCGTTTTAACGTAAAATCTAGCAATAAAATTATGGAGAAAATTTATGCAAGAGAGTTTTGAAAATTCGGTTAAAAACATGCTAACGATTATAGGCGAAGATCCAAATAGAGAAGGCCTTATAAAGACGCCTGAGCGTGTCTTTAAAGCGTTTAAATTTCTAACTAGCGGATATGATGAAGATCCAAAAGAGGTTCTTGGTGACGCACTTTTTACTAGCTCAAATAATGAGATGGTTTTGATGCGAAACATCGAGTTTTACAGCCTTTGTGAGCACCATTTGTTGCCTATTATCGGCCGCGTGCATGTAGCATACATTCCAAATGGCAAGGTCGTTGGCCTTAGTAAAATTCCACGCATGGTAAATATCTACGCCAGACGCTTGCAAATTCAAGAGCAAATGACCGAGCAGATCGCAAAGGCACTCGAGGACGTAATCGCTCCAAAAGGTGTTGGAGTAGTTATTGAGGCTAGACATATGTGCGTTGAGATGAGGGGTGTGCAAAAGATAAACTCAACTACGACAACCTCGGCTCTTAGAGGTTGCTTTATCAAAAACGCGGACACAAGACGAGAATTTTTCTCGCTTATAAACTCTCCTAGGGAAACGCATTTTTGAGCTTAGAGCATATAAATTTAAAGCTTAAAGAGGGTATGAAACTCTCAAACACCTTTGGC
The DNA here is from genome assembly GCF_002914005.1 of Campylobacter concisus. Lineage (GTDB taxonomy): Bacteria > Campylobacterota > Campylobacteria > Campylobacterales > Campylobacteraceae > Campylobacter_A > Campylobacter_A concisus_N. The sequence goes on from NZ_POZU01000064.1 coordinate 17,320, forward strand.
ATCATAACTAAAATCACAGCTACAACTATCGAGATCACTGGGCTTCGTCCAAGCATCGGCGACATCGTGCGTATAGTTGCAAAAGATAAGAGCAAAAATGGTCTTGGCATGGTTACGCAAATAAAAACAGATGGTGCATATATCAGCCCATTTGGCTTTGTCGAGGGCTTTAGGATAGGCGACTTTGTCTATGAGAGCGATCAAGGCATGAATATACCTGTGGGGCCAAATTTGCTTGGGCGCGTAGTAGATCCATTTATGAAGCCAATAGACGGTAAAGGCACGATCGATACGACCGAGTACATGCCGATTATGAGAGCACCGATAGATGCGATGAAAAGGGGGCTTATAAATGAGCCATTTAGTGTTGGTATAAAGACGATAGATGGGCTACTTACCTGTGGCAAGGGGCAAAAGCTAGGAATTTTTGCAGGATCTGGCGTGGGCAAATCAACCCTCATGGGCATGATCGTAAAAAACACACTAGCACCGATAAAAGTAGTCGCGCTAATAGGCGAGCGTGGTCGCGAGGTGCCTGAATTTATAGAAAAAAACCTAGGCGGCGACCTGGAGGGTACGGTCATAATCGTAGCGACCAGCGATGATAGCTCGCTCATGCGAAAGTATGGCGCATTTTGTGCGATGAGCGTGGCTGAGTACTTCAAACAACAAGGCAATGACGTGCTTTTCATCATGGATAGCGTGACACGTTTTGCGATGGCACAGCGTGAGATCGGCCTTGCACTTGGCGAGCCGCCTACGTCAAAAGGCTATCCGCCAAGCTCACTCACACTTTTACCTCAACTAATGGAGCGCGCTGGCAAAGAAGAGGGCAAGGGCAGTATAACGGCGTTTTTCACCGTGCTTGTCGAGGGTGATGATATGAGCGATCCGATAGCTGACCAAAGTCGCTCTATCCTGGATGGGCACATCGTGCTAAGCCGCGAGCTAACGGACTTTGGAATTTACCCACCTATCAATATCCAAAACTCGGCCTCTCGTGTCATGGGCGATGTGATCGGCAAGGAGCACAAGCAAAATGCGATGAAATTTAAGCGCCTCTACTCACTTTTAAAAGAAAATGAGGTCCTGCTTCGCATCGGAGCCTATCAAAAGGGTAGCGACAAGGAGCTTGACCTTGCGATCTCGAAAAAAGAATTTATGGAGAGCTTCTTAAAACAAAGCTCAGAAGAGGCCTTTGCACTTGAAGAGGTCGAAGAACTACTTGATAAGATCAATCAGTAAATTTCTAAAATTTATAAACCTTTTTACAAAATTTGGCTACTAAAATTTTTATAGATTCTTAGGTCTTACTAAAAATATAATCAAAATTTTATACTAATTTTTAAAGTGATCATGTACTAATTCTTTGTTTTTGGTGTAAGAATTGCACTCAAAGACCTATAAATTTCTATTTTCTCATCTCTTTTTTGATTTCAAAAAGCGCTGCTACAAATATCATGAAAGAGAATTTGAAATTTATGAGACTTTTTATTTTAGACTTCGTGAGACGGCTATTTTTGTATTACACAAAATGACAAGATTTTAATAAAACTTTTTTAAAGCACCAAACGTGCAAATATGTATTCCAAATAGCGATCACAAAGTGGGCAAATTTCAAAATTTGGGTTTTACAAAAACTTACTAATTTACAAAATCTGCGGTAGTAAATTTAAGACAGGCGAACAAGATAAATTTATACTAAGTATCTATATACCGATATCTGTCTTGCTGTAAATTTTGGTGGCAATCATGGCATAAATTTAACTATGAAAGCAAAATTTTACATTTAGATCGTAATCTCTGACACTTTAAACTTCGCCTCGTGGCGCAAAACATATGTTGCATGAGATAGTAAAATTTGGAAGAGCTTAAGAGCCAAGACCTATTTTTCTCATCAAAGCTTGAGTTTAACTTACACTTTCCCTGACTTTGGCGGCGGCAAACGCATAAATTCTAATTAGATAAAAGCAGGTTTCCCACCAACGTCAGAGGCTCTTGTTTATTTATATTTGTTTAAATTTATACAAACAATGAAATCAAGAGAGAAAGACTTAAGAGCCAAATCCCATCTTCTTATCTTCGCCAAAGCTTGAGTTTAGCTCGCGCTCTATCGTCGTTTTAAAGTCCTCAAAGGTAAAGATCCCATCATCTTTTATCGCCACTTTCAAAGCAGTATTTTTTAGTGCAAGGACGATCTGAGCGCCACTTAAGTTAAACTCAGCCAGCCTTTCTACGCTAAAGCCATCTTCAAAGCTCGCATTTTCAGGCAAAATTTTACGCCAAATGGCAAGTCTGCCGTTATAATCAGGCTTTTTAAACTCGATCTTATAATCAAACCTTCTAGAAAACGCCACATCAAGGCTTTGCAAGAAATTTGTCGTGGCGATCAGCACGCCCTCAAAGCGCTCGATCTGCTCTAAGAAGATATTTTGCATTTGATTATGCATCTTTTCAGCTCCACTTGAGCTCTCCACTCTCGTGCTTAAAAACTGATCGGCCTCATTTAGCAAGAGCACCGGCTCACTGCCACTTTTTTTGCAAATTTCTTTGTAAGTGTCAAAAATTTTCCTTACATTTTGCTCGCTCTCGCCGACATATTTGCTTAAAATTTTTGAGCAGTCAAAGCTTAAAATTTGCTTCTTTAGGCTCTTTGCAAGCCCAACGGCACTCATGGTTTTACCAGTGCCAGGCTCGCCGTAAAAGATGATCTTAGCGTCTATATTTTTTCTAGTTTTTATGCCCCAGCTACTAAGTCTAGCGAGTACTTTTTTATCGACTTGTTTTAGTATCGTGCTTAAAAGCTGCTTTGTTTTTTCGTTTAGCACGACATCTTCTAGGCTAGTTACCGGCTCTATTAGCTCAAAAATTTCTTGCTCTTTTACCAGGCTTTCGATCTTGATTTTCTTGCTATTTTTGTCATTTTTTGGGTGCATTATGCTTTGCAAAATTTCTTCATTTATAAAAAAGCTCTTGCTAACGTTGCCATAAGCGTTTAAAACTTCGTCATAGTCGATCAGCGCACCCTCGATGAGCCTTGAGCCGTCCTCTAAAAGAGTACGATTTTTGATGCGCTCAAGCTCGTCTTTGCTTATTAGTCCAACTAGCGTGTTTAGATCTCGTCCATTTTCAAAGTCGCCCGCGTACTCCTCTTTTAAAATGGCTAAAAATATGATCTGCTCTTTTTCATCAAGCGAATTTTCTTTAAAAATTTGCTCTATCTTTAGGCTGATCTTGCTTAGTTTTACGCGCTCGTTTATGCGTTTTGTAAGCTCAGAAATTTGCTCATTTATCCGCTTTTTAGCGTCACTTGAACCATCGCCAAAAATGGTAGCCTTTGAGTAAAGCTCCACCTTTAAAAACTGATCTTTTAAATACTCCAAATGATCCTCATACGGCGTAAGCTCTGGTAAATTTATATCAGCGTTGCCATCTTCAAGAATCTTTAAAAATGTGGCTGATAGAGAAATTTCAGAATGAAGCAACGAAAGAAGCCCTTGAGCTGAAGCCCTTTGCGTGCTTTCAGGTATTTTAAAAAGACTATAATTTTGTACAATCCAGCCACTATCAAGCAAATTTTTTATAAATTTTAGATACAAAAGCTGCTTATCATTTTGTGTGCCAAAGACTGCTCCAAGTAGCTCAAAAACGCTCATATTAGCTGTTCCTTGCACATAAGCTTTACTTAGATATTTTAAAATTTCTCCCTCTTCGTCGCCGCACTTTATCAGCTCGTAAATTTTGCTTTTCTTGAGGTCCTGGTTTAAAAAATCAAGCAAGTATTTCACTAAAATTTATCCTTCATCTGCTCTATTTGCTCTTTTAATACACGTTTTAACACCTTACCAGTAGCGTTTCTAGGCAACTCTTCGGCAAAATAGATACTTTTTGGTATCTTGAAATTCGCTAAATTTTTCCTTAGATGCTCTCTTACTATTTTTTCATCTAGATCCATACCCTCTTTTACTTGTATAAATGCCACAACCTCTTCATCAGCGTGTACGTCTTTTACGCCGATTACCGCTGTTGCTTCAACTGCTTCAAGTTTGTAAATAACCTCTTCAATCTCACGTGGATAGATGTTAATGCCCTTTGATATAATAAGGTCTTTTTTACGATCAACGATATAGATAAAGCCCTCTTCATCGACTTTTCCAAGATCTCCGGTCTTTAACCAGCCGTTTATTATGGTCTCATCAGTGATGCTTGGCATACCATAGTAGCCTTGCATGACGCAGTCGCCCTTTATGATGATCTCACCGATCTGGCCAACTGGAAGCTCCATCATCTCATCATTTACGATCTTCACCTCATATCCATCAAGCACAGGCCCTACACTTAAAAGCTTTTGTTTATCATATAAATTTGCAGCTACGACTGGCGAGCATTCGCTAAGGCCATATCCCTCGACAAGTGTCGCGCGTGGAAATTTCACCCTAAAGTCATCTATCGTCTGCTTTGCAAGCGGAGCTGCACCACTTACAAATAATCTAATGCGGTTAAACCATCTAAAATACCAAGGAATTTTTGCCTTACCGATAGCTGTATAGATGGCTGGAATTCCTAAAAATACAGTTACACGCTTTAGCAAAGTTTGCTTTAACACATTTGAAAACGGAAATACCGACTTTACAAGAACCATCGAAGCACTCGCAAATATCGGAAGCAACACCATTGCAGTTAGTGTAAAACTATGAAACATCGGTAAAAAGACTATGAAACGATCGCTTTTTTTCACTATGAAACGATCATGAGCTCCAATTAAATTTGAAAAGATATTTTTATAGCTTATCATCGCACCTTTTGGCTTGCCAGTAGTGCCTGAAGTGTAAATTATATGCATTAAATCATCTATTACCGGATACTTTGTAATGCTAAGAGCGTATTTATGATTTAGAGTTTCTGCAAAATTTACGTTTTTAACAAGGCCATTATTTTCATAGCCCTTACTCATATCCTCTTTTGAAATTTGAGGCGTTGAAGTGAGATACGCGCTCTCGCCATACTCTTCGTCAGTGTCTATATATTCATCTTTTGAAGCACTTTGAAGTTTCTTTGGTATTGCTCCGATCCAGATTATCTTTCTTAAAATTTCAAGCTCATTTAATGCGATTAACTCTTTTGCAAGCGAGCTAGACGCAAAAAGCACCTTTGCACCGCAATCATTTATGATATATTCAAACTCATTTGTTTTTAAAAAGGTATTCATTGGCACTGCAATACCGCCAATAGCCGTTATAGCCAAATATGAAATGATAAATTCTTTCGAGTTTGCCACAGCCATGGCCACTTTATCACCAAATTTTACTCCAGCAAGTTGCAAATAAGCTGCCACTTTATCGACATTTTGCTTTAATTCGCGATATTTTAGCTTCTCTTTTTCTTCAAAAAGAACTACCTGATTTGGGTTTTCCTTTGCTACTTTGGTTAAAATTTCATAAAAATTATTATAAGAGTATCGCATTATTGACCCTAACTAAAATGTATATTTAAAAGTCGTACCAAGGATTTGGATCGTACCAATATCAAATTCCCCTGACATTTTTGTAGCAATACTGTTGGTAATACCTGTCGCACGCTTCTTATCACGGTGTTGATAAACATATCCAAGTGCCATTTCAAGATTTGGTGTAAATTTATAATTTACTCCAAAAGAATACACCTTAGATGTAGTATTTGGAAGTTCTAAGCCAGTATGCTTGCTACTTGTAATATCCTCATCATAAGCAAAGCCAGCCATTAGTCTAAATTTTTCATTGACATCATAAGCAAGACCTAATCTATACGTATTTGTATCTTTTGCATTTTTAATGACTGGATCGTCCATGAATCTTGCAAAAGCTGGATGCGAGTGAGCTGGACCTTTATCCATGTATTCAAAGTCATAGCCTTTAAATTTAGACCAATACGTCCTCTCAAAAGCTATCAAAAGAGTAAAATCGCTAAATTTATATCCAGTTGCAAGTACAAGCTGAGCAGGAAGCGGGATCTCAACTTTTGTTTTGCCATGATAGCTTATAGGAGATAGCGCTCCGTTAAAATCGGCATCTGTATGGCCTTTGAGGTCTAAATTTACATTTGAGCGGTAAGTAACGGCAAAGCTCAAATCCTCAATAGGCCTATAAGTAAGCGCGACATTATAGCCATAGCCCATACCATCGCCTTTTATCTCTCTGTAGCCTATTCGTCCAAAGTCACTTGCTATCTTACCTTTGGTGTAAACACCTCTAGCACCAATAGCAACGGCGAGCTTATCGTTTATGCGGTAAGCCACGGTTGGATTTAGCTCAACAACTTGCAGCTTAAACCTTTTAGCGGTAAATGCGGTAGCTGGATCCTCCCATGATACACCAACAGCAGCAGGAACGGCAAGAGCTAAACCAAATTTCCAGTTTTCATAAATTTCTGGCGTTACAAAACTAAATGTACCAGCTAGCGAGTCAAATTTTTCTGACCTGTAGCTTTTGCCACTATCACTTTTAAACTCGAGCTTATTTATATGAAACCAGCCAAGGGTACTTTCTATGTGATGACGTCCATCTAAAAATATCATATTTGCAGGGTTAAAATATGCCGCGTCAGCTCCAAAACTAAAGGCTACGTTACTAGCAGCAAGGCCTAAAGAATCAGCACTTTGCTCAGGAACTTTATAACCACCAGCATTTAGCAAAGTAGATGCCATAATAATGCTTAATAGCACTTTTTTCATAGTTTTTCCTTTTCAAAATTTCTTAGAATTTTTATCTCATCTTCCCAAATACTCTCGTCAATCGTCTCTAATATTAAAGGAATTTCGCCCATTTTATCATCATTTATTATATTTTTAAAAGCACTAAATCCAAGCTCACCCTTGCCAAGGCTATCGTGCCTATCTTTTTTCGAGCCAAGCCCAAATTTTGCATCATTTAAATGCATGCCAGATAAAAATTTATAGCCAATGATCGCATCAAATTCCCCCATCGTTTTGGCGTAGGCCTCTTTACTTCTTAGATCATATCCAGCAGCAAATGCGTGACAGGTATCAAAGCAAACACCAACCCTACTCTCATCGTCTACTCGCTCTATCAAATAAGCAATCTGCTTAAAACTAAAGCCTAAATTTGAGCCTTGTGCGGCTGTATTTTCGATGACTAGCTTTACACCGCTTGTGCGCTTAAGTGCCGCATTCATGCAGTTTGCAATATTATCTAAGCACTCTTTTTCGCTTATTTGTTTTAGATGTGAGCCTGGATGAAAATTTAAAAGCTCTAGCCCAAGCTTACTGGCGCGATCTATCTCATCTACAAAGGCTTCAAGCGACTTTGCTCTTGCCTCCTCATCTGGATGGCCTAAATTTATCAAGTAACTACTGTGTGGCAAAACATGCTTTGTGCTTATGCCAGAAATTTTTAGATTTTCTTTAAACTGCTCTATTTCACTAGCACTTAGCTCTTTTGCATTCCACTGGCGTTGATTTTTTGTAAAAAGCGCAAAGGCATTTGCTCCTATTTTTGCAGCATTTAAAGGTGCATTAAACACGCCCCCAGCCGCACTTACGTGAGCTCCGATGTATCTCATTTTAACTCTTTTATTATCACTCTTATTTTGTTTTTGCTATCTACAAATTTGACATAGTTGTCGCAAACCTCGTATTTTATAAAATATGAACTTAGATCTTGACTAAAACCACACTCCGTATTTATCAAGCCTTTGCCATCATAAATCTTTTCTCTTTGCAAAATTTCTTCAAAAAGGCTCTCGTAGTGCGGGGCTAGAAAAAATTTCTCATTAAACTCAGTCTTGTTAAAACAAGCGCTATTTATACAAATTTTATCTCTTATGTTTATATTTGCGGTATTTACGCCGGAGCTGTAAATTTGCAAATTTAACTCATTTTTATATTTGTGAAAAAATCCAACGTCATTTATCTTTATCATCGGAGAAAATAAAGTAACTTGAAAAGCTTGTGAATTTTGCGGTATTCTGGTAGCCACGCAGCCTGTAAAAATAAAAACGGACAACAAAGTAAATAAAAATTTTTTCAAAATTTTTTCCTTATTAATCTAAAATTAAGTATAAAAGAAATATAATCCCAATTTCATAACCGACATGTGGCCCATTCGTCTAGCGGTTAGGACATCGCCCTTTCACGGCGGTAACACGAGTTCGAGTCTCGTATGGGTCACCACTTCTAAAAATCAAAATCTTATCCATATAAGCTTTAAAATATAGTTAATCTTAAATATTATTTTTAATTGTTATTTTAAATTTTACTGGACTGTGCCGCTTTCAATTAAATGTGTTATTAAAATTTTAAAACCTAGAAAAATTAATATCGCTCCTCCCAAAAAGAGCGCCTTTTTCTCTAAAATTTCACCCATAAATTTACCTATATAAAAAGCAATCAAACTTAATGCAAAGCAGACTACACCGATGATGAGCGAGCTTTGAAAGATGTTTATATCTTCAAAGCTAAGCGTAACGCCAACGGCAAGAGCATCCACACTAGTAGCAAACGCCCCATACAAAATGGTCTTAAATCCTATCTTAAGATACTCGCACTCCTCTTTGATACAGGCCTCTTTAAACATTTTAAAACCAAGAAAACAGAGTATAAAAAAAGCGATGAAATGATCAACCGAGCTTATAAATTTTGCAAAACTAACACCTAAAAGATAGCCAAGAAGTGGCATAAGAAACTGAAAAAAACCAAGCATAAAAGCGATAAATAAAATTTTATTAAGAGCTAAATTTTTATACCTTGCGCCATTTGCCATATTTAGTGCTGCACTATCCATGCTAAGAGCGAAGCTAAGAAGTAAAAGTTGCATAATCTTCCTTTAGAAAAAAGGGTGAATTCTAGTGCAAAAAGATTAAATTTATTTTAAGTGTTTAGATATTTTTTGTATGATTTTGCTTTAAATTTTAAAAAGGAGAGAAGATGAAAAGATCTCTTGTTATTCTTTGTGGCGCGCTTGCTTTAAATTTACAAGCCACAAATATGGACGATATGATAAATAAAGGCGTCAAAATCGCCACTCACGCATCAAGCGGCGACTATAAAAGCTTAGTTAGCGAGGCGCTAAATGCCGCTGTTAGCGAGCTTTCAAAAGAAGGTTTTATAAACAACACCACAGCTAAAATTCCGCTTCCAAAAAGCCTTGAAATGGCGTCAAATTTAGCCAAAAAAGTGGGTGGCGAGAAGTGGGCGCAGGACCTTAGCAAGTCGATAAACAACGCCGCGACCACGGCCGTGCCAAAGGCTGCTGAAATTTTTAGTGAGAGCATAAAAAATATGAGCGAGGCCGATGTCAAAAAGCTCTTTAATGGCGGGAGTGACAGCGTTACGAAATATTTGCAGCAAAGCTCCAGCCAAAAGCTAAAGGCAGCTTTTACGCCGATAATTGAAAAAATGATGAGTGATAATAACTTTGCGACCGCCTATAATGGGCTAAATTCTTTCATCAGCGGCTCAGCAAAAAACAACGAAACGATAAAATCAGTAAAGAGCCTAGCTAAAAATTTAGGCGCAAGCGAATATGTGCCAGATGACGGCGAGGATCTAAACGCATATATCACAAAAAAGACGCTAGATGGGCTATTTAACGTGATGAGCGAGAAGGAAAAGGGGCTAAGAAGCGGCTTTAGCCTAAATAGTGGCAAAAAGGTACTTGACTCGATCTTTAAATGAAAAATTTAAGCGCACAAAACAGAGCTGACATCGCACTCATCGTAGTTGCCATCGTTTGGGGAGCTACGTTTTTACCTATGGCAAACGCACTAAAAACAAATAGCGTCTTTGTCATGCTCTTTTGTAGATTTTTTATTTCCGCTATCTTTATGGGACTTATAGCATTTAAATTTTCTAAAATTTTTGATAAAAAAAGTGTAGTTTATGGCACTATTCTTGGCGTAGTTCTTTTTGGTTCGTTTGTTGCTCAAACTTACGCTCTAAAGCTTACCTTTAGCTCAAGTGTTGCCTTTATTACAGGGCTTGAATGTGTGATTGTGCCTTTTATGACAGCACTCATTTTTAAAAATAAAATAACTATTTTTGCTATTTTTGGTGCGCTTATTGCTATTTTTGGGCTTTGGCTTTTAAGTGGAGCCACTCTTGCTTTAGGAGCTGGCGAGGCACTTGCCCTACTTTGTGCCATATTTTACGCACTTTACACAAGCTTAAATGGCCACTTTGTAAGAAAATGTGAGCTTTATCTACTCGTATTTGTGGTATTTCTCACCGTCTCTTTACTCTCATTTGTCTTTGCATTTATTGAAGGTAGTGTGGTGCCAAATTACGATAGGGAATTTTTCATAGCGATATTTATCACAACAGTGATTGGCACCATATTTTGCTACTTTGTCCAAACGATCGCTCAAAGATATACGACCGCTAGCAAGGCGGCCTTGTTTTTCTGTCTAGAACCAGTCTCTGCTGGCTTTATCGGCTATTTTTTCGCTGGTGAAAAGCTAACACTCATACAAATTTTTGGCGCGATCTTAATAATCTTTGGAGTTATTTTTAGTGAATTTGGTAAAAAATTTTTCTCTAGGTCAAAACTAGCTTAAAAGACAAAAAGCTTCATCTGCGACTCTATCTTTTCATCTATAAACTCGCCGTCAAATCTCTCTTTTAACATCGCTAAAACCACCTTTTCATCGTAGTTTTTAGCTCCATTTATCTCAAGGTGCCAGCAGATGTTTTCAGCAGCTTCTTGCACGCTTCGTCTAGCAATTCTTGTCTCGTTTAAAATTTCACTCTTATAAGCAATCCCTTGCTCATTTAGCCATGCTTCAAGTCTATTTACGACGTTTTTTTGCGAGAGTGTGCGACCAAATTTTTCAAAAAATGGCTCTAGCAGATCAGAGCTTCTAGGTTTATCCCAGCCAAGATAGAGTTTTTGCTTTGCGATATTATGAAATTTAGCAAAATCTTCATCGCTAGCAATTGCTGGACTCATTGTGCAAATAGCAATATCAAAGTGCTTTGCGGGCTTAAATTCTCTCCAAGAGCAAACCTCGCTGGTTAAATTTGTCACGCCAAATCTTTTGACATCTTCGTTTAAAATTTCTATCATCTTTTCAGAACTATCTATGCCAGTTACGGTTTTGGCGGTTTTGGATAAAAATATGCTCCAAACGCCCGTGCCACAGCCGATATCTAAAATTTCTTTGCCGTTAAAGTCTATCCCCCAAGCCAAGGCTTTAGCAAAAATTTGCTGCTGAATAGCACTTACTTTGCCATCAAACCTTTGATAATTTGACGCCTTTTTATCCCATAAATTTTGCATTTTAGCTCCTCTTTTTGGTTATAATTTTAGCAAAAAAGGCTAAAAATGAGAGATTTTATATATCGCGTCATCATCCCGCCACAAGCCATTGATATGCACGGACATATGAATAATGTCTATTATTTCACGCTTATGCAAGAGGCCGCATTTGCCCACTCTGCAGCGGTTGGCGACACGGTTGAGGCGCAGTATAAAAGAGGTGAGATCTGGCTCATTAGAAAAAATGAAGCCAAATATATAAAAAGCGTAAAATTGATGGATGAGATAGAAATTCATACTTACACACAAGCTGAAGGCAAGGCGACTTCGTGTAGATATTTTGAGTTTAAAAAAGATGACGAGTTAATAGCAACTGGCAAGACCGAGTTTGTTTATGTTGATCTAAAAACAAATCGTCCAAAAGCCATTCCGGCTGAGATAATCGCTCTTTACTCGTGATCACACTCATCACAAACGCCTTTTATCACGGCGCTTTTTATATTTTTAGCGACGTTTAGATGTGGCATATCGATGTTTGTGACTTTATGACAAACATCGCAGATAAAGTACGCTTTTGCCTCATTTGCTAGTTCGTAGTAGCTTTTATGATTATTTTCAGTTTTTATGACAAGGCCCTTTTTTTCAAAAATTTCTATGCTTCTATAAAAAGTAGTTTTATTTGCATTAAGGCTTTCTAAAATTTCATCATAACTTAATGGAGTTTTGGCATTTTGCAAAATTTCAACGAGCTTTATGCGAAAAGTAGTTGCTTTGATACTATGCTCTTCTAAGAAATTTCTTGCATTCATCCTTGCCCTTTTTATTTTTTGTATATTAACGCCAAAAGTTTTAAATTTCATTTAAAAAGCACTATATTTAGGCTTTCGTTCTTTAAGTTGCAACCAAGTTGCAATCTGCTAAACTTCCGCAATATTTTTTCAAACAAAGGAGAGATGGTGAGAAAGATTTTTGTTTTTTTAGCAGTTTGCGCTTTGTCGCTTTTTGCAAAGCCAGTTGTTACGACTAGTATATTGCCTACAAAATTTTTTGTTGAGCAAATCGCTGGTGATACACTAAGCGTAAATACAATGGTTGGCAAAGGCGCTGATCCACACACTTATGAGCCAAAGCCAAAACAGATGAAGGAGCTTGAAAAGAGCGAGCTTTACTTTGCTATTGGCATTGAGTTTGAAGATACTTGGCTAGAGCGTTTTTCAAAATCTTTTAAAAATTTACACATTGTAAAAACACAAGAAGGCATCGAAAAGATCGCTATGAGCGATGAACACGAGCATCATGAACACCATGAACATCATGAGCACAAGCATGAGGGCGAGCATAAACATGAGCATCACAAGCATCATGACCATGACCACGAAGCTGGCGAACATCATCACCATCATCATGACGGCCTTGATCCGCACATTTGGCTTGATCCAGTTTTAGTAAAAACTCAAGCTGATAATATAGCCAAGGCGCTAATAGAGAAATTCCCGCAAAATGCAAAGCTCTATGAGGAAAATTTAGCTAAATTTAAAGCCAGCCTTGACGAGCTTGATAGCTTTATCAAAAATACTCTAAAAGATGTTAAAACTCGCGAATTTATCGTATATCACCCATCTTGGGGATATTTTGCAAAACGTTATAATTTAGAGCAAATCGCTATCGAGATAGAGGGCAAAGAGCCAAAGCCAGCTGAGCTAAAAGAGCTCATAGAAGAGGCTAAAGAGCACGGTGTAAAGGTTATTTTCGTGGCTCCGCAGTTTCCAACAAAGGCCGCAAATTTAGCGGCAAAAGAGACTGGCTCAAAGGTCATAAGTATTGATCAGCTCCCAGAAAATTGGCTAGATGAGATGAAAAAAACAGCGGAAATTTTTGCTAAGAGTCTATAAAAGATGCTAGCACGCCTGATTGTCATTTGCTTCTTTGTTATAAATGCCTTCGGGTGTGCTCTTTGCTCGCTTTATAGCCCGACCGCTCACGTAAGCGTTAAATTTGACTCAAATGAAAACAATATCACTACAATTGCTTTTTCATGGACATTTTCGCAAAATTTCTCAGAGCTTATGAGGCAAAATTTTGACCTAAATCAGGATGAAAAGATAGATGAAAGCGAGATCAAAAAGATCCGCTTAAATTTACTTGATTATCTTGTACCAAGGCATTATTTAACAAATATCGAGTACTTTTACAAAGATGAAAATGCTACAAAACTTGAGTTAAATTTAAAAAAGTATAAACTCTATTTTGATGAGGGTAGATTAAAATTTGATGTTAGTTTTAAGACAAATTTGCTTATCAAAGATGGCTTTGTGGTGTCTGTCGAAATGGACGATAAAGAGGGATATTTTAATTTTAAATTTACACAAAACAACGCATTTTTGGTATCAGATCAGTTTTGGACGATACCAAATCCAAATGCAAATTTAATATTTTTTACATTTTCAAGTAAAGCTGCAGCCAAAGCTCATAACGAAAAGCCTGCATTAAAAGAGCTTATAAAAGAGCCAAACTCAGTAAATTTTGAAGATGAAAATTTAAGCCAGATCGATAAGATCGATGAAGCTAAGTTTGATCTTGTTTCAAAAACAAGTCTAAGCATGCTTGATAGATTAAAGCAAATTCTAAGAAATTTTGATCAAAAAAGTCCGCTAACTCTGCTATTTTTAGCGCTCATATCATTTGGTTATGGCTTTTTACACGCTGCATCTGCGGGACATGGCAAGGTGCTTACAAGCTCCTATTTCGCCGCAACTGGTGGAAGCTACGCCAAAGCCTTTTTCTTCTCTTTAAAGATCGGATTTTTACATGTTGTGGGTGCGTTTATTTTTGTGCTTGCTAGTTTTATGATGTTGCGTGAGATCAGTAGCGATCTGACAAAAGATACAGCAAGCGTTACGACAGCATTTTCTGGCGTTATTATCTTTTTTGTAGCGATTTTTATGCTTTATAAAAAGGTCAAAATTTATCTTTCAAGCAAAAAAGAGTTAAATAAATTTTATATTTTTAGCTCAAGTTTAAGCCAAAATTTGAGTAAAAATACAAAATTTACTAGCGACTGTGGCTGTAATATCTGTACTACAAAAAAACCAAAAAACAAAGAAGAATGGCTGGTTGCGGCTGCTGCGGCACTTATTCCTTGTCCTGGCACGATACTTGTCTTTGTGCTAGCAAATGAGCTAGGTAGCTATTTTGCAGGCGTTATAAGTGGCGTATTTATGGCGCTTGGCATGAGCGCAGTGATATTTTTAGCGGCTGTTTTTGGAGCCAAGATAAATGAGAGCACAAACATTAAGCTAAAAAAGTTTAAAATCTATGCCGAATTTATGGCTCTTAGCGTTATGCTTTGGCTTGGACTTTTTATTTTTACTACGACATTTACGCAAAAGAGTCTGTTTTGAAAGAAATTATAAAAATTAGAAATTTAAACTTTAGCTACGATAAGCAAGTGGTTTTAGAAGGTATCAATTTAGATTATAGTAGCGATGATTTTTTAGCTATCATCGGTCCAAATGGTGGTGGCAAAAGCACGCTTTTAAAGCTTATCTTAGGACTACTTAAGCCTCAAAGTGGCGAGATAAAACTCTTTGGAAAAGAGCCAAGCGAAGTCAGTAAATTTATAGGTTATGTGCCTCAAAATTTTCTCTCAAATCAAAGCTTTCCGATGATGGTTTTAGAAGTAGTTTTAATGGGGCTAATTGATAAAAAAATTTTTGGTTTTTACTCACAAGCTGAGAAACAAATGGCTCTTGGTGCCCTTGAGAAAGTTGGCATGAAAGAATTTGCAAGTGCTAGAATTGGTGAGCTAAGCGGTGGCCAAAGACAGCGTGTATATATCGCAAGAGCGCTTTGTACAAATGCAAAAGTCCTCGTTTTAGACGAGCCAACAGCCAGTATCGACACAAAGGGTCAGGCTGAAATTTATGAAATTTTAAAAAATATAAATGCAAGCGGTGTTGGCGTAGTTTTGGTAAGTCACGATCTAAATATCGTGCTAAATTATGCTACAAAAATCGCCTATGTGAGTAAAAATTTACATATTCATAAAACTCATGAAGATACCGCAAAAAGAGAATTTATAGAGCATTTAGCAAAATCTCATAGCCATTTTTGCGATGTCGAGATCGCACTTGGTGAATGTGAGTGCAAAATCAAAAGTAATGTTTTTAAGCTAAAGAGATAAAATGAGTGAAATTTTAGAGTTAAATTTTATGCAAAATGCCTTTATTGCTGGCATTTTAGTTAGTATCATTTGTGGGCTCATAGGCTCACTCGTTGTTATAAACAAAATGACTTTTATCGCTGGCGGTATCGCGCACGGAGCATATGGCGGCATCGGACTTGCCTTTTTCTTCTCGCTTGAACCACTTATTGGTGCTAGTATATTCTCACTCTTTTTAGCCCTTATAATCGCCACTATCACGTTAAGAGATAAAACCAACATTGACTCAGTTATCGGTGCTATTTGGGCATTTGGTATGGCTATTGGTATCATTTTTATCGATTTAACTCCGGGATACAATGCCGATCTTATGAGTTATCTTTTTGGCTCTATCTTAGCAGTGAGTGAGCAAGATATAACATTTATGAGTATTTTAGATATCTTATTTTTAGCACTCATTGCCCTTTTTTACCGTCAATTTGTAGCTATTAGTTTTGATGCAGAGTTTGCAAAGTTGCGCGGCGTAAATACAACATTTTTTCACTATTTATTAGTGTGCATGATGGCACTTTGTGTGGTGGCTACGATTCGTGTTGTTGGGCTGATTCTAGTCATCGCTCTTCTTACTATACCGCCATATTTAGCACAAATTTTTGCCAAAAGACTGGGGCTGATGATGCTAATCTCTACTATCTTTTCGGTAGTTTTTTGCTTTAGCGGTCTATTTATTAGCTTTTATTTTAACCTAACAGGCGGAGCTAGCATAATCTTAGTTGCTTCACTTTGCTTTTTTGCATTTTGTTTTAAATTTAAAAGCTTACGCCAGTAGCCCTTCTTAACTGATAAAGCGTCCAAAAGACGAAACAAATAGCTGTGAGATAGACGCTAAAAAATAGAGCCAACCATATAAATTTTATCTCAAGATTAAAATAAAAAACTACTGCATAAAAAAGTGATCCTTGAAGTACAAATTGCCTAAATCCATTTAGCAAAAAGATGGCCACTGGGCGTTTTATAGCCTGAAGAGTGCTGCCTGAGACATTTATCGTGCCATAAGCTACGTAAGCAAGAGAATTTATACCAAGATAAAGCCCTGCTATCTCCAAAACTGCCGGCGTATCATCAAAAATTCTTATCATATCTTCACCAAAAAATCTAATAAAAATGCAAGCGAATACACAATAAATAAGCAAAAAAAGAAGCGAAATTTTATAGCATTGCTTAGCTCTTTTAAAATTTTTAGCACCATAGTTTCTTGAAACGATACTTAAAACTGCTGCAGCCATACCAATAGTCGGCAATACCAAAATTTGCTCTATCCTTAAAGCTATACCATATCCTGCTACGGCATTTACGCCATAGTAGCTTATAAATTTTAAAAGCACAAGTGAGCCAAGCGACATCGATAGATAGTTTAAGCAAGCCGGTAGAGCTTGCTTTGTAATCTTTGCCCAAACGCTAAAATTTGGTACAAAATAACTTAAATTTCTTGGCTCGATCATCTTAGCTTTTTTAACTTTTACAAAAAGGTAGATCATGCCCAAAAGCTGAACACTAGCTGTTGCTAGAGCAAGTCCTTTTACGCCAAGATCCAAAATAAATGCAAAAAAGTAGCAAAAAAATGCGTTAATAAAAAGGCCATAAAATAGCCAATCGCGGTAACTTTTTGTATCTCCAAGTGCCACAAGCACTCCGTTTAGAGATTTGATAATCAAGAAAAATGGCGCAGCAAGAAAGATAACGCCCGCATAATCAAGCGCCTCTTTTAAATAGTGATGATCAGCTCCTAAAAAAGTGAGTAAATTTGGTGCTAAAAAATAGCCACAAAATCCCATAAAAATAGCAAATACTAGCACAAAGATAATTCCATTTGCCGCATAAAATTTAGCCATTTTTATCTTTCCTGCTCCAAGGCTATTGCCTATTAGCGCAGTTAGTGCTGAGCCAAAACCAAGCCCAATGCCTACAATACTTAGATAAAGCAAAAAGCTCATAGCCATACCAGCTACGGCAAGAGTAGAAATTTTTGCTGCAAAAAATGTGCCGGTAACATTATAAAGAGTATTAAACATCATTGCGGTGCCAGCTGGAAGCGAAAGCGAGATGATGAGCTTATTTAACGGGTCTTTTAGTAAATCCATGGTTTGATTTTACGTTTTTTATCTTTAAAATTTGTAAAGGATAAAATCAATTAAATTTAATAAAAGGCCATTACCTATTAGCATAAGTTAGGATTGATATCTTTTGGCAACGCATTAAAACTTAGAAAGCTTATTTTTATGTATATAAATTATTTGTGTAAAAAATTTGTATTTCTATTAGCCTTTGTTATATTAAAAATTTAGTAGGCCAAATATCATAAAAAGCAAGGAAAATACCTTGCTAAAATTTTATTTATATTTTATGCCCATACCGCCAAATTTAAGCGTATTAGCTGTCTTGTTGTCGGCAGTACTTTCGATTAAGGCTTTAACATCTACTAAGCCTGGCAATTTCCAAACTTGTTCACAAAGACCGCCTACGCTAATAGTCATCTTTATCTCACCATTAGTGTTGTTTCCAGCACCAACTTCTAGGCACTTATCATTTTTTGCATTTACTGGATTTTTAACATTTGACATCTTCTTAACAGCATCTGAACCAGAAGCAAATTCGCCTTGCGAAGTATAGTAAGAACCCAAGTCTGAAATAAGTGTTTGTATATTTGAAGCAGTTTTTGATATCTCTGCATCATCCCTTGTTGCAGCTAATTTTGGTATAGCAACCGCAGCTAATATACCCAATATAACGATCACGAAGATCAACTCAATCATCGTAAAGCCTTTTTTCATGACTTCTCCTCCCTGAAATATAAATATTTTCTAAATCGAGCGAATTGTATCATAAATTTCAAAAAAACAATAAAATAATGTACTATATAAAAAATCAAAAATTTGCCGATATAAAAAAGAAAATTAAAAATTAGGGGCGTTATGAAGGGCGTTATACTTTTTCTATTTATCATCACGATTTCATTTTGTAAATATGAATCCTACAAACCTCTCACAGTAGTAAAATATAATGAAGAAAAGGCTCTGCTTGGCAAAAAACTCTTTTTTGACAAAAGACTAAGCCCAAATGAAAACTACTCTTGTCAAACTTGTCACAACTTGTATTGGAATTTAAGTGGAAGCAACCAAGATAGCATGGAAAAAGGCACTTTAAATCCTCCAACCATATTAAATGCTGCAGCAAACTATCTATTTTATAGCGATGCAAAGATTAGCAATTTAAATGATCAAGTAAAAGAGTCCATAACCTCTAGAATAGAACTAAACTCAGATAACGACAAGATAGTGGATTCTGTAAATAACATCTCTGAGTACAAAATTTTATTTAAAAAAATTTATAATGACGGCATTAATTTTGATAATATTGCAGATGCAATAGCTGAGTTTGAAAAGGCTGTCTTGAGTGTTGATTCGCCATTTGATCGTTTTATATCAGGTGATAACAATGCCATAGATGATAGTGCAAAGAAAGGATTTGAGATATTTAATAATATAGGCTGTGCCGCTTGTCACAATGGTAGAAATTTAGGAGGAAATTTGACACAAGATATTGGCCGAGAAAGAATTTCTGCCTTAGATGCAAACAAAAGATTAAGAAGAGTGCCATCACTAAGAAATGTTACAAAAACTGCCCCATATTTATCCCATGGAGAGATAAATGATCTAAAAGAGGCTATAAGCTTTATTGGTAACTACCAGCTAGGATATGAGTTTAGCAAAGATGAAATTGATGCTTTATACTCATTTTTTCTGACATTAAATGGTAAAAAGCCTAGGATACTAAATGAGTACTAAACGAACAAGAACTGTACTTAGCGTCTTAGTAGCTATATTTTTCATTAGTGCATTTTTTATATATAAAGCAAATATAGCCATTGATACGGCTCATAAATTTGATGACGGGATTTTAAATCTAAAATTTATAGACAATGAGATAACTTTTTCTTTGAATAATATTTATGATGTCTCAAACTACGACAAACTCAATGCTGACATAAATTCTTTTGATACAAATTTGAGCAACCTTTCAATGCTTAGTGATGAGATGATGTTATTTCATCAAAATGAAATAACAAAAGACCTACAAAACATAAGAGATGTATTTATTAAAAAAGCATTTTTTACACAAAGATCAGCTTATGTAAACTCGTCTATAGATTCTTATATCCAAATAAGTCAATATGAGATACAAAATCTCGCACTTCTAAATAAGCTTGAGCCTATATTTTATGCGATAAAAGGTGCTTTGATGCTTAGTCCTGAAGTAATAGATGAAATTTCAAAGCAAATAAAAATGTATAAAAACGAGTATAAAGATAACCAAAAAGCTCAAAATGTATTAGACAAGATACTTTATGCGGCTCAAGCTACAAAAACATTACGTACAATCTCAAATAGTGCAAAAGAGCTACATCTTGATAATATGCTAGAAAATTTTAGAGATAAAATCCTAGAATTTCACTCTGATGCGGTGGATAACACAAAAATGGCTCAGACAATTTGCTTGCTTACATTTATAATATTTTGTACATTTGGCCTCTTTCAAATTAAAATAGCCTCAGGGCGCTTAAGACAGATAAAACTCCTAAGTTCTACAATTGAAAACGATCATAGCTCTGTTGTCTATTGCGATAAATACAATAGAATTTCATACGTAAATAAAACCTTTGAAGAAAAAACTGGCTACAAGCTAAAAGAAGTAATAGGCAAAAACCCTAGAATATTAAAATCATATATGCACCCACAAAGCTTTTATGAATCCATAAAAGAGGCTGTGCAAAAATCTCTACCTTGGGAGAGCGATGAGCTTATAAGCAGAACAAAAAGCGGTGATTTTTTATATGAAAAGGTAAAATTTTCACCATTTTTCTTTAAAAATAAATTTGAGGGCTATATAGCCGTAAAGCTTGATAGGACTAAAGAGACGCTGATATTAAACGAGCTAACTCAAAAAAATGAACAAATAAAAATACAATCTTCGATCGATAAGCTAACAGGCTTTGGTAACTACTTTGCTTTAACTGAAATTTTAGACGCGCAAAAAGATGGAGTGCTCATTTGCTTAAGCATTAAGAATTTTAAAATTTTAAGATTCTTTTATCAAACTAAGATTATCGATGCAATGCTAAAAGCAGTAGCTGATACACTAAAGCTTTGTATAGATACTTCTGAGATAAAAGCAAAGTTATTTAGATTTCAAGATGACGCATTTTATATATGGTATGAAGGCGATAATATCGTAAGAGATATTGAATATATTAGAGAATATTTTGGTTCAAATAGGATAAATGTCGCTATTGATGAAAAATTTGAAAACCTACCAGGCATAAAGATGGTATTTGGCGTTTCATTGCCAAACGATACCCCACAAACTAACCGCCTAATGCAATCAGTCCTTGCAAATCAGCTCGCAATAGAAAATGGTAGCAATATTTACTACTATCTAGAAAATGACGCCATTGAGATGAAATATCACAAAAACCAGCTGGCAGTTCAGCTAATCGAAGATGCGTTAGAAAACGATAGAGTCATAGTAGAAGCACAAGGCATTTTTAACTTAGAAGAAAATGAAACCGAAGCAAAATATTATGAAGTTTTGGTTCGTATAATCGATCAAAATGGCAAGATACACTATCCGGGCGAATTTTTAGATATTGCCATGAAAACGCAACTATATCCGCAAATAACCAAAAAGGTGATAAGTCTTGCGTTTGATCTAGCTAAAAGATATCCAGATTATATGTTCTCGATAAATTTATCAATTACCGATATTGCTGATGCTAGTATGAGAGAGCTTATAGAGAGCAAGCTAAACGAGTGCAAAGATCCTAATAAAATTTGCTTTGAAATGCTAGAGAGTGAAGAGCTTAGCGACTATGTTGCGGTAAATTCTTTTATAAAACGTGTCAAAGGCTATGGGTGTAAAATTTCGATTGACGACTTTGGCTCAGGATACTCAAACTATTACCGAATTTTGGAGCTTGATATAGACACCATAAAGATAGATGGCTCGATAATCAAAAAGCTTCCATTTGATGAAAATGCTAGAGTTCTAGTAGAAACCATCGTAAGCTTTGCAAAAAAGCAAGGCTACAAAATAATAGCCGAGTTTGCAAGTTCAGAAGAAATTTTAAACCAAATCAAAAATTTTGGAATACCTTACGCACAAGGTTTCTTACTAGGCAAGCCTCGCAGAATGGAATAGTGGCTAAATTTCTATATCTATCCCAACTGGGCAGTGGTCGCTACCTGTAATATCTGGCAGGATAAAGGCGTCTTTTAACCTACTTTTTAGCCCTTGCGAGATAAAGAAATAATCAATCCTCCAGCCAACGTTTTTCGCCCTTGCGTTAAAACGGTAGCTCCACCACGAGTAAGCGTCTGCTACATCACCTTTGGCCTCTCTAAAAGTATCTATGAAACCACTTTTTATCACCTCGTCGATCCACGCTCGCTCGATAGGCAAAAAGCCAGAAGTTTTGGCGTTTGCCTTTGGATTTTTAAGGTCGATCTCGCGGTGAGCAGTATTTACGTCGCCACAAAATATCACCTCTTTGCCGCTTTTTACAAGCTCTTTGCAATAAGCTAAAAATTTCTCGTAAAAGTCCATCTTAAATGTCAGCCGCTCATCGTCCTTTTGTCCGTTTGGAAAGTAGATATTAAAAAGCACGATATCATTAAATCTATGCTCCAAAACTCGCCCCTCCGTGTCGTCAAAAAAAGCCGCTTTTTGCGTTTGCATGTCAAATTTAGCAAGGCTCATCACGCCAGAGTAGCCAGCCCTCTGGCCTGAATTTACACTGATATCTTTAAAGCCAAGGTTGTAAATTTCTTTTGGCATGTCATCCTCTTTGACCTTGATCTCTTGAAGTCCTAGAAAATCAGGTCTTATCTCATCAAGCCAGCCAAAGCCATCTTTTGCCACGACTGCACGCAGTCCATTTACGTTCCAGCTAATAAGTTTCAATTTTCATCCTTTTTTTAATTATAATTATGCCAAAAATCACAAAAAGGAAAGTTATGAGAAACCAGCCAGCGTATAAATTTTTTAAAAATTTTGGCTACGCAAGAGAGGGTTTGGCTGAAATTTTTAAAAACGAAAAGAGCTTTCGGATAGAAATTTGTATATTTTTGATAGCAACAATCTCGCTATTTTTTTGGAAATTTGATCTCTTTTTTAACCTATTTTTGATATTTAGCATGGCTTTTGTGCTAGTTTGTGAGTGCTTAAACTCAGCTATCGAGCGCATAACAGACCTTGCAAGCCCAGACTATCACGCCCTAGCAAAAGCAGCAAAGGACGCTGGAAGTGCAGCTGTGATGATCGCAAATTTTTTATGTAGCGCGCTTTGGTGTGTAGCCGTATACTATAAAATTTGGAGCTAGCGTGAAAGAGCAAATTTATAAAGCGCTTCTTGGCGAGAAAAAAGTTGAGATCATAAATTTACTTTGCGAGTTAAGTGATGAAAATGGATTTATCGTAATAAAAATTTCAGACATTTGCGAAAAGCTAAATGTGAGCAAACCAACCGTGATAAATACTTTTAAACTGCTTGAAGAGAAGAAAATTTTTGAGCGGGTAAAAAACGGAGTTTATAGATTTAAAAATTTATAGTGGCAAGCAAATGCCTGCCACTACTTGTTTTAGCCGATAGTCTCAGCAGCGATCATACCAAATGTCAAGCAATCAGTTATCGCGACTGATCCTAGACGGCTGGCACCGTGAACGCCACCTGTAATCTCACCAGCTGCATATAAATTTGGTATAGGTATAGCCATTTGAGAGCTTATGACTTGGGCTTTTGTGTTGATATTTGGCCGCCTATTGTTTGGTGAACCTTTGGCGTGCCATGGTCTGCTTAAAATGGCGGATAGGCTATAAAAGTAAAAAAATAATATAAATCTTCCTATAAAATTTTTAAGTAAATAGCTTTAAAAATATTCACTACGACTTATTTAAATTTATAACTTAGTTGATAAATTTTAGAGTATTTTAGATTTTAGTTTAAGAATAAAATTTAATTTAGAAGGAACGGAGCAAAAACTGCTCCATAAATTATTTAACGCCGACTATAATTTGAGTTGCTTTAATGATTGCGGTTACATTATCGCCTACTTTTAGAGCTAGGTTACCAATAGACTCTTTTGTGATGATAGCTGAAATTTTGCTACCATTTGCATCGATAATCACCTCTGCATTTACAGCTCCATCTTTTATCTCGCTTACAGTGCCTTTGATTTGGTTTGTGGCACTTAGTTTGATGCTATCGTCTTTTGAAACGATAACACTTGAAGCTTTGAATAAAAATATAGCTTGTTTACCAACTTTTAGATCAAGAGCTTTCTCGCTATCAACTGTAATAGTTGCTTTTAGCACTTCACCACCTGCGAGTTTACCAGCGATCAGCGAATTTACCGCACCTGTTCTTACCTCTGTGATCTCAACATTTAGTTGATTTCTTGCACTTATTGACATTTTGTCTCCTTTTTTT
>NZ_POZU01000065.1:0-16773 GCF_002914005.1 Campylobacter concisus
GATTTTATGCCAAAAAGAGGAGCTTTTAGAAGAGCTTCACAAAGCATCTGAAGAAAATCTACTCTTTTAAATTTTTATTATTTATAAGATCAATTAGCCTAACATCCTCACTTCTTACGATTAGACTTTTAGGCAGCTCAAATTTCTTGATAACCTCGCACTCTTTTTCTCTCATTTCGCCATCATCTTTTTCATGATCAAATCCCAAGATATGAAGCAATCCATGTGTAAAAAGTAGTGCGGTTTCGGCATCTTCGCTATGATTTAGCTCTGCAGCTTTTTCTTTTACCATATCTTTGTTTATAACGATTGAGCCAAGTGGGGCGTGAATGACAAGCTCAAGCGGAAAGCTTAAAACATCTGTCGTTTTATCAATGCCTCGCTCAGTTTTATTTAGTTCTCTCATTTCTTCCTTATCGACAAAAACTAGCTCGATTTCTCCTAGTGTCAAATATTCACAAATTTCATCTAAAATTTTTGGATAGCTCTCTTCGCAAAGTATCATTTTAGGCTCTTTCCTTAGTAACTTTTTGTATAATTCTAGCAAAAATAAAAGGCAAAATATGAAAAAAGCAGTTTGTATAATGAGCGGCGGTATGGATAGTACGCTTTGTGCTGTAATGGCAAAAAAGGCTGGATATGATATCGTAGCGCTTCATTTTGACTATGGACAAAGGACGATGAAACGTGAAAAACGTGCATTTAACGAAATTTGTGAAAGATTAGGCATTACGAAAAAGATAAGTTTAGATGTTAGCTTTATTGCCCAAATAGGCGGAAATTCTTTGACTGATGAAGGCTTGCAAATAAGAAAAGATGGAGTAGAAAAAGATGTACCAAATACTTACGTGCCTTTTCGAAATGGTATTTTTATCTCGGTCGCTGCCGCACTTGCTGAAAAAGAAAATGCACAAACTATCTATATCGGTGTCGTAGAAGAAGATAGTTCAGGCTATCCTGACTGCAAAGAAAGCTTCATAAAAAGTATAAACGAGGCTATAAATTTAGGCACATCGCCTAGTTTTTCGTGCGAGATAATTACTCCACTTGTAAATTTAAGCAAGGCTGACATCGTAGCAAAATCTCTTGAGCTTGGCTCGCCGCTAGAGCTTACTTGGAGCTGCTACGATAGTGAGGACGAGGCATGCGGACTTTGCGATAGCTGCAGGCTAAGGCTAAATGGCTTTAAAAAGGCAAATGCCACTGATAAAATCTCATATAAAAATCAAAATTTTCCTTATGAGCTTCTATAAAATAGCAAAGAGATATCTTACTTTGCTACGTTTTTATATATTTAAATATTTTGGAAATTGATATTTTTCTATTGCCACATTTTATTAAGTAAGACCATTTAACGAATTTAAAGATATATCAACGCTTAGGCTCTTGCTAGCTACCAAAAACATAAATTCTCAGTCAAGTTTGCCAAAATTTAATAAAGAAGATTAAAAAGTAGTTGATAAATTTAGCCAAAACGCTCCAAGCATAAAGTAAAAATTTCTAAGTAAGTGGTCGCACCTACGGCTTTTTAGTGATCTTATTTTTTCTTATTGTCTTGTTTTTTATTTTGATCACTTTGGATTTTTTCTAAATTTATATATCCCATTTCAACGAGTTTATTATAAATTTGAGCGATTTTTAGCCCAGCCGCACTTCCGCCATGGCCACCATGCTCTATAACCATTGTGATGACGTATTGCGGATCTTCATAAGGCGCATATGTAGTCATCCATGCATGAGATCTTTGCAAATACGCCATATCCTCCTCTTTCATACGTTTCTTTTCAGTTTGAGAAATTCCAACGACCTGGGCAGTACCGGTCTTTGCAGCAACTTTAACTAGGCTTCCAATAAAATGCCTATTTGCCGTGCCTCTTGGGTGATTTGCCACTTCATACATTGCATGCCTAATAGCTGGTAGTTGTGATTTTTCAAACGGCGTAAAAGCATCATCTGTTGGCGTAAAATCAACATCCTTGTCATCAATGCTCTTTAAAAAATGCGGAGTCACATTTAGCCCAGTTGCAAGGCCTGCTGTATATTTTGCCACTTGCATAGGCGTGACTAAGAAATTTCCCTGTCCGATAGAAGTGATAAGGGTCTCGCCTTGAAACCACGCTTTGCCATACTTCCTCATCTTCCACTCTCTACTTGGCAAAGTCCCCACAAACTCATTTGGCAAATCAACCTCGGTTTTTCTACCAAATCCCATACGCTCCAGTATCGGCACAATAGCGTCAATTCCTATCTTTTGACTACCTTTATAAAAATAATCATCACAGCTCTCTCTAATTGCCGTATTCATATTAACATTTCCATGTCCGTGAGAGTTCCAGCAGCGAAATTTACGTCCTCCAAGCTCATACGAGCCACTACAAAAAAAGCTATCGTATTTACTCATGCCATTATCCAAAAACGCAAGCGCCATACCCATTTTTACGACAGAACCTGGCGGATAAAGGCCGTTTATTAGCTTGTTTGTGAAAGGATGATCGACGTTTTTTACAAGCTCTTCCCATTCAGGCTGAGAAATTCCAAGCACAAATGGATTTAGATCATACTCTGGAAAGCTACCAGCAGCTATGATAGCACCATCTTTTAGACTCATAACTATGACGCTTCCCGCATCCTTACCAAAGACATCAGCCACGAACTGCTGAAGCTCGAGATCGACTGCAAGCTTGATATTTTGACTTTGTGGTGCTTGATAGTTTATCTGTTCGATCTCTTCATTTAAGGCATTTACCTTTATCTTTTTAAATCCTTGAATTCCTTGTAAGATCGGATTATAAAACCGCTCCACGCCACTTCTTCCAATATAATTTGTAAGCTTTGTCAAAGGATCATTATCTATATCTTTTTGATTTGCCCTACCGACATAGCCGATGATGTGAGAAGCTAGATCGTTATACGGATAGTGGCGTTTTGAAGCGGGCCTTATTTCTAAATTTTCACGCAAAGAAAGTGATGCAAAAAATGGTAAAAATTTATCATAATCAATAAATTCGACCACATTTATAAAATCCTGGTTGTAAGCTGAGTCATTTTTTATGTATTCATTTTTAAGCTTTGTGGCATTTAGATCGCTAAATAGCGAGCCAATGTAAGCTAGCTCATCATCTAAAATTTTTACCTTTTTATTAGCACTTAAATGAGGTCTAATGGATACTGAAAAGCCAAGACGATTAACGGCCATTGGCTTATCATGTGCGTCAAAAATGATGCCCCTAACTGGCGGAATATAAATAGTCTTTATCGCGTTTTGCTCCGCGATCTCGTTGTAGTAGGTATTTGAGTTTATGCTTAGGTGATAAATTCGTCCCAAAAGTATAATCCAAAAAAGAGCGATTACACTAAAGACGATGCGCATTCTCATAGCACTTTATCCCTAAAAAGAACGATAGCAAGGATACTTTCAAATGCTATAAAAAATAGATATTCAGATGAAAATGCTAAATTTTGCTCATTTAAAACGTAAGCAAATAGGTTATTTACAAGAAATGTTAAAGCGTATCCAGCTGCTACAAAGATGATAAGTAGGCAGTTTCGCCACTTCATCGTGGTATATAGCCAGTCTAAAATAAAATTATAAAAAAGCAAAAATGCAATAATCGTTGAAAAAAGATGAAATCCATGAATTTGCTCAGCAAATATTATAAAAATTATCGCAAAGTACCAATTGTGCTTAAACTCGTCGTATTGCTTTTGTTTTCTTGAATACTCCAAAATCATATAAGTAAAAAAAATGCCAATGAGTGGCGGCAAGAAACCAAATTGCGTAGTTGCGATCTCATATGAGAATAAAAAAACAGCCCACCAAAATTCTTTAAAAATTTTAATATCTAAGCTGCTTATGGTTTGCATTTTATCTACCAAGAACGTTATTTATGATAGCTTCTCTAGCCTTTTCGATACCGCTTTTATTAAGAGTTGAGACCAAGATACCACTTGGGTCAAATTTCATTACCGCACTCTTTTGGCTTTGATTTAGTTTATCACTTTTTGTATATAAATTTAAAATTTTCTGATCAGCCCTTAAAAAGCTTTTTAGATAAGCATCCACATTTACGTCTATATCCAAATCAAAATGTCTAGCATCAATTAGATGTATAAAAAGCCTTATATCGCTTCTAAATTTCAAAAACTCATCTAAATTTTTACGCCATTCATCATGCTTTGACTTTGCCACTTTTGCATAGCCAAAGCCTGGCAAATCAACTAAGATGAGCTTAAATTTATCTTTTTCTTCCTGCTCGTCTTTTTGCTCACAAAACTCGGCCTCAAAGAAATTTATAAGCTGAGTTTTACCAGGAGTCGATGAGCTTTTGGCTAGATTTTTTTGATTTACAAGTGTATTTATGAGGCTGCTTTTACCAACATTTGATCTACCCAAAAAGACGACTTCGCTTGTTACGAAGCTTGGAGCCTCTTTTATACTTGGACTTGATGTGATAAATTTAGCACCTAGTGGCCTTATCACTTATCTTTTTCCTCTACCTGAAAGATAAACTTAACAGGCTTTTTTTCATCACTATTTACACTATATGTGCCATCTTTTTGATTGACAACTATCTTTTCACCATAAACATTCTTATCAGTTTCTACCTCATGCAAATAGCCATTTCCACTAACAGTATAGATCTGTTTTGCTGGCTCGTATGTAAGAGTATTGCCTTTGCCGTCGTAGTGCTTATCTTTTATAAAAATTTTTGCTCTAGCATTGCCAGTGGCCACATATTTTATAGGCTGGCGTTTTTTGTCAAAATAGACAACCACCTTATCTGCCTTAAGCTCATCAAATGAACCCTTTTTGATATTTACATTACCTATAAATTCACTAGTTTGCTTATTCTCATCTGCAAAAAAATCATTTGATGTGATTTCAACTTGCTCTGCATTTAAAAATGTAAAACCCAACATAATTGCTAAAATCGCTGATTTTCTTCTACCCATGCCCTTAACCCTTTTACCTGCGTTTGTTTTTTGCCAAGATCATAGCTTCCACTCTCGCCCAGTGCCTTATCATTATTTCTTATGAGCGTGAAATTTGCTTCAGATCTTACTATCTTTGTTTTTGTTCCATATATCACTTCGTCACTTATAAATCTCAAGCTATCGTTGTTTTCGTAGTTTGCATTCTTTTTAAAGATGATTTCGTCATTTTGTGAGATTGCTTTGTCTGAGCTTAGAAAATGTTTTAAATTTCCTCTTAAAATTTTTGCTTTAAAACTCAAAAATTCATCTTTATCATTGTATCTATTTAGCTCGTCAGCCTCGTAGACTCCGCTTATTTTTGTGGAATTTATCTCATAATCTATCACATCATTTATCTGCATATTTGATATCTTTGTATCAATCTTTAAAACATTTGTAAGGTATGGATCTTGAGCTGCCAAAAATATCATCACGACACTAAAAATTGCCACGACGAAGTAGAAAATTTTTACAACCAACGCTTCGACCACTCGTCATATAAATTTTCTGATTTTATAATAAGCTCGATCATCTCTCTAACAGCGCCATTGCCACCTTTGTGCTTTAACTTTGTCTTTACATCAAGCTCTTTTATCGCGTCTTTTGGCTTAAAGCTCCAAGCAACTGCATTTAAAATTTTATAGTCATTGTAGTCATCGCCGATAGCTGCTGCATTTTTAAAGCTAAGCCCTTCAAATTTTAATATCTCACTCGCCACTTCAAATTTATCACCAACACCTTGATAGACGTGATTTATCTTTAGATCCTCTGCTCTTCGCTCAACGATGGCTGACTTTCTGCCTGTAATGATAGCTACTTTTTTACCAAGCTTTAGCCAGCTTTCTATCGCGTAGCCATCTTTTACATCAAAAAATTTAAGCTCTTCGCCATTTGCATTGTAGATGATCTTGCCATCAGTCAGGCACCCATCAATATCTAAAAAAATAATCTCTATCATAAAACACCCTTTGTGCTTGGTGTGCCTATCCTTGCGTTTTTAGCAAGCGCTCTACGAAGTGCGACGGCAAATGATTTAAATGTTGCTTCGATGATGTGATGAGTATTTTTGCCACGAATTTGATTTAGATGAAGAGTGATGGCTGAATTTATCGCAACTGCTCTAAAAAACTCTTCCACAAGCTCCGTGTCAAACTCGCCAACCTTGGCGTTTTCATTAAAATTTTCATATACAAGGTAAGCTCTGTTGCTAAGATCTAGTGTGCAAAAAACAGCCGCCTCATCCATAACAACGCTTGCCTCGCCAAATCTCTCAACACCACTTAAAGGATACAAGGCCTCTTTTAAAAGCTGACCCAAAACTATGCCTACATCCTCAACGCTGTGGTGAAAATCCACATGCGTGTCGCCCTTGCATGAAATTTCAAGATCAAGCAAAGAATGCTTTGTAAAAGCTTCAAGCATATGGTCAAAAAAGCCAATGCCAGTATCTATCTTTGCAATACCAGAGCCATAAATTTTAAGCTTCATTGAGATTTGTGTCTCTTTTGTATTTCTAGTTAGCTCTAAAATTTCTTCTCTCACGCCCTAACCTCTTACTATAAATGCACCTTGGAATTTACCGCTTCTTGCATAATCCCTAGCCTCGTCCTCACTTCTAAAGCCATTTAAAAATACTCTATAAATGGTCGAGCCATCTATAGTAAATGTCTTAACTACCGACTTATAGCCATCTATGCTTTGATGTTCTCTTTGATATCTGTTTGCGCCCTCAAGGTTTTTAAATGAGCCAATTTGCACCATAAAATCTCCACCTACGACCCGTTGCTCTGACGAAATAATAATGCCTCCAGTTGGAGCTGTCGGAGAGACTGGATTTGGCACTTTTATACCAGTACTTGTTGGTTTTGTTTGGGTATTAATGCTAGCAACAGCATTTATATCTTCATTAAAGCCTATGACTTCCATACTGACTGGAGCTGTGCCTGTACCGATAATATCAAGTTTAGTTGCAGCCGCCTTTGAAAGGTCTAAAACTCTATCAGCCACAAAAGGTCCACGATCATTTACGCGAACAATGATGCTTTTTTGATTTCTTAAATTTGTTACTTTAAGGATCGTATTCATCGGCAAAGTTTTGTGTGCTGCAGTCATGTTGTACATATTATAAATTTCGCCGTTTGAGGTTGTTTTGCCATGAAAATTTGGACCATACCAGCTTGCCGTACCACTTGCCTTATCACCAACGCTTACAACGGTTGGGTAGTATGTTTTGCCATTTATCGTGTAAGGTCTCATTGTTGCTTTTTGGATAGAAGCTGAATTGTTACCCTTTACATTAGTTGGGCCACTTGGTGTAAATGGTGCCCCGCTCCAAGAGCAACCAGTAACTAGAAGAGTAAAACTTAGTCCTATATAAAATTTTAGGCTCTTATGGTATGACAATATTTGCTCCAACATTTAAATTTGAACTAGCAAAAGAATTTGCATCTTTTAAATCTTTTTCACTCACATTAAATTTTTTAGATAAAGAAGCTATCGTGTCACCAGTTTGGACTATATAGTTTTGAGATTTATTTTGGGCGGAAAATGGAATAATTAGTTTTTGATTATAGCTTACGGCATTTGTGCTAAGCTCGTTGTAGTCTTTGATCGCTCTATGACTAACACCTGTTTTTTTAGAGATAGAAAGTAATGTTTCGCCTTTTTTTACGACATAGGCATAAAAATTGTTTTTACCATTAAATGGCTTGAAATTTTCTGCAAAAAGCTGCTTTTTATTTTCAGGGATATAAACATAATAATCTTTTAGAGTTGGTGGAGTAAATACAAATTTTAAGTGCGGATTGTTGTTTTTCATTTTTTTTGTACTAAGGCCGATACTATCGCCTATTTGAGCCAAATTTGTACCACCAGGTACTTTTACTTTTACAAGCTTTAATCCTCCGTTTATGTTCAATAAAGATGAATCTTTAGACATCAAGAAGTCTGCGTCTTTTGCGGTATATGCTGCTCTTAAAATTTTGATAACAAAATTTCTAGTTTCGGCTGGAAGGTATTTTTTCTCCGCATCAAGAAGCGTTACAAGGTCATCTGTACCGGCTTTTTGTATAGCTCTTTTTAAGGCACCATCACCGCAGTTATAAGCCATAGCTGCTAGATACCACTTGCCAAATTGATTTTTAAGCGACTTTAGATAATTTGTTGCTGCAATAGTAGACTCTACTGGATCTTTTCTCTCATCGACATACTGTCCTACCTTTAGACCATGCAGTCTAGCCGTTTGCTCCATAAACTGCCACATGCCAGTAGCTTTTGCGTTTGAGACTGTGTGATTTGAAAAGCCTGATTCTATCATAGCTAGATAAAAAAATGACTCAGGTACGCCTGATTTTTTGATCTGCTCTTTTACCATCGGTATATACATATAACCATTTTTTAGAGCTTCTGTAAATGTTTCAAGTTGCGATTGTTTGATACCTTGCCTCATCTTTGCATAGTGAGAAGTCTTCATAAAGCTAGCGTCAATATCCAACTCTTTTAAAATTTTTACCTGAGTATCGTATGAGCTCTTTTCAGGTGTATTTGCTAGTAGCAAGGTACTACATGCAAACATTAAAAATATTTTAAGCATTGCTTTCATTTCTATCCTTTTTCGTGTCAAAACTTAAGATGCTAGCATCTTAAACAAGTGCAACGCTCAAAATTTAAGCAAAGCACTTAAACAACCTTTTGGCATTATTTGAAGTTTTTTCGCAAACAACTTCAAACTCAAGGTTTAAAATTTCAGCTATCTTTTTAGCAACAAATGTCGTAAACGCCGGCTCATTTCTCTTGCCGCGATTTGGTTCTGGCGTGAGATAAGGAGCGTCAGTTTCAATAACTATCCTGTCAAATGGGATTTTTGGCAAAATTTCGACTAAATTTTTAGCATTTTTAAATGTTAAAACACCGCCTATGCCAAAGTAAAAATTCCCAAATTTACAAAGCTCTAAAAGAAGTGGCGAAGCATTATAGCAGTGCAAAATCGCTCCAGCTTCAAGCTTTGGTGCATACTCTTTTAAGATGTTAAAAGAGTCCTCATTAGCCTCCCTAATGTGAAGAATAACGGGTTTTTTTAACTCAACAGCCAAATCAAGTTGAGCTAAAAAAATACGTTTTTGATCCTCTTTTTCTTTTATCTTTTCATTTTCATCTTTTGGTAAGCGAAAGTAGTCAAGACCACATTCACCAATTGCCACACACTTTTCATCTTTAGCAAAATTTCTTAAAGTTTCAATATCAAAACTCTCTTTATCATATGGATGAACTCCAGCGGCAAAGAAAATGTCAAAATTTTCATGTGCTATTTTAGCCGCTTTTGGTAAATCATTGATATCAGCTCCCGGGATAATAAAGCCCTTTAGCCCTAAATTTCTAGCTTCATCTAAAATTTTATCAAGGTCAGGATCATAAATTTTACTATCCAAATGACAATGTGTATCTATAATCATAAAGCTATTTCTACTCTGTTTCTACCATTTTCTTTTGCGGTGTAAAGCGCTGAATCGCAAGCCTCAAGCATATCGTCTATCTCGCAATGTCCATTGCCAAAAGATACACCTATAGATATAGTAACTCTTATTTTTTGTTTTTTTATAACTACTTCATTTTCAGACACTTTGGCTCGTAAATTTACAAAAAATTTGACAGCTTCTTCTTTGCTTATCTTTTTAAGCACAACGCAAAACTCTTCGCCGCCAAATCTTGCAACAATATCGCTTCCTTTTGTATTATCATTTAAAATTTTTGCGATTGATTTTAGTATCCTGTCTCCACCATCATGGCCATATGTATCATTTATCTTCTTAAAATAATCAACATCAATCATTGCAAAAGCATAAGCCTCATTGGTCTCTTCAGCTACTTGGATATACTCTTCCACGTCGGAATAAAAAAATCTTCTATTATAAACTCCGGTCAAGAAGTCACGATTTGCAAAATTTGCTATCTTATTTATATTTTCCATCGCTTCAATCGTATTATTAACACGACATATTAGCTCTTCTTTTGAAAATGGTTTTGCTATAAAGTCGCTCGCACCATTTTTTAAAAATATTGATGCGTCAGTCTTTTCGCTAGGAGATGTCATAACAATTACGCCAAGACTATTTTTATCTTTTTCTTTTCTAACCTCTTTTAAAACTTCAAGGCCATCTTTTACCGGCATTCTATAATCAGTTATTATAAGATTTATATCAGGATTATCTGCAAAATAACTCATTGCCTCTTCGCCATGAGCCGCAGCCAAAACTTTAAACTGAAGGCTAGTTAATATCTTTTTTATCATATTTCTAAAAGGGAGCGAATCTTCAACAACCAAAACCTTGTATTGTCTATTTTTGCTCAGTCTATTTATCATTTGGAAGATATAGTTGATATCATCCATATTCCCTTTATAAACATAATCAACAATATCTTTATTTATAAAATTTTGCCTTGTTTCATCATCAATGCTACCTGTTAAAACAATAGCTGAAAGTCCTTTGGAAAGTGCATAATCAACGATCTCGCCATTTGGAGCATCTGGCAAATTTAAATCCAAAATAGTCATAAAATAATCTTTGTCATGCTCATTAATTAGCATTTGAGCCTCGGCGAAACTATATGCGACATCAATTGCCATCTCATCAATAGTCTTTTCCATTTGCATAACAATCAGCTTTGCTAACGCCTTATTATCATCAACTACAAGGATTCTTTCCATATTATTCCTACAAAAATTTTTATCAAATTAGTGGCGATTTTATCAAATAAATTTATTTATAAAGCTTAAATTAATAATTTAAATTAAGCTACTTTAAAAGCCCTTTCGCAAAATTTATTGCCTCTTCACTTATGTGCTCACCGCTTATCATACGTGCTAATTCGCTCACTCGTTCATCTTTATCAAGCTCTCTTACGACCGAGTTCTCGCCGTCGCGCTCTACCAAAAAGTGTGAATTTGCCTTTGAGCTAAGCTGTGGCTGGTGCGAAATGGCAAAAATTTGATAAAAATTTGCAAGCTTAAGCAAAACATTTGCGATACTCATCGCCTCTTTTCCACTTAAATTTGCATCTATTTCATCAAGTATGATAACATCACCGCCAGTTTTTGTGATCTCACTAGATGCGGCTATAAAAGCCAGTCTTAGGCGGTTTAGCTCGCCTGAACTTAAATTTTTAAGCGAAGTCTCATTTAAATTTAGACAAACCTCATCAAGTCCTAAAATATCAAGTCTTTTTTCTCCTATTTTTAGCGTAATATCTGGCATATAAAGCTCTTTTAAATATAAATTTATCATAGCCTCAAGCTCTTTTAAATTTACGCCCCTTGCCCTGCTTAAAGCGCTGGCAAGCTCATTTGCCTTTTTGCTTAAAATTTCAAATTTCTTCTCAAGTTCACTCTTTTCAAAACTTAAATTTTCATATCTAGCAAGCTCTTTTTCCTTTTTATCAAGCGCCTCTAGCGCCTCTTCCTCGCTGCCGTATCGCCTAATAATAGCATTTACCGCCTCTATCCTATCAAGCACGCTCTCCACGTCGATATCGTCAAGCTCTTCCATATTTAGGCTATCTCTTGCAACCCTTAGCTCGTTCATTGCATCTTCAAAAAAGCCATTGTCAAGGTCGCTAATGCTTAGTGCTTCATTTACGCTGTGCTCTAGCTCAAATATCCGCTCAGCCCTAGTCCACGCTTCATTTATCTTATCCTTTTTACTAAGCCTCTTTTTAGTCTCCATAAGCTCTTCAAACTCGCCTTTTTTAGGCCCCACACTTCTTATCTTCTCGATCTCAAAGCTTGCAAGCTCCTTTAGCTCCTCGACCTTTTTCTCTTCCTCTTTTATAGTGGCTAGCTCTTTTGAAATTTTAGAAAATTCCAAAAACGCTTCTTCAAATTCCTGTTTTATCTCTTTAAATTTCTCATTTTTTGAAATTTCCAGCCTATCAAGCAAATTTAGAAATTTCTCATTTTCAAATTCATTTGCCTCTTTTGCCGAGAGATATTTGATGTGCTCGCGCGCCACTTGGGCTAAATTTTTCTTTGAGATGGCTTGTTGGTTTATAAAATATCTCGTGCTTTTATCTTTTAAAAGCTTGAAAATATTAACCTCTTCGTTTTCTATGCCAAACTCATCAAGCTCAAATTTATGCTCCACATCAGCTTCTATTAGCCTTGCCTCGCTATCTTTTAGCCCAAAAACAGCCATTATCGAGCTCATTAGCACCGACTTACCAGCGCCACTAACGCCCGTAAATACACTAAGACCCTCTTTGAAATTTAGCTCGACATTTTTAAAATTTAGATAATCTTTAATCAAAATTCGATCAATCATTATAACCCCAGTGAAGTTTCTCTTTTAAAATTTGAAAATAATCCCTGCCAATATGACGTATCAGCCTCGCTTTTTTATCGCTCAGGCTCATGCTAACAGCTGAAATTTTACTCACATCAAAGCGGTCTTGGCCGTCTATTACTAAAATGGCGTCACTATTTGTTCTAAATTTGACCGTATGATTTTTGGTAAGCACGACTGGACGCTGTGTAAGTGAGTGCGAGCAGATAGGAGTTACTGTAAAAACTTCGCTTAATGGATAAATAATAGGGCCATTTGCGCTCATGTTATATGCCGTTGTTCCAGCAGGTGTCGCTACTATAACGCCGTCTCCAAAATATGAATTAAAATATTTTTCATTTAAAAGTGCCTCGATATGTGTCATCGAACCGCCATTTTTACTAACGATAACCGCGTCATTAAATGCTATCTTTTGCTCAGTTTTGCCATCATTTTTATGAAGCACGACATCAAGCATAAAAGGCATTTCTACCTCAAATTTACCATCAAAAAAGTCTTTAAAAAACTTCTCACTCTCATTTATCGTGATATCTGTCAAAAAGCCGAGCCTGCCAGCGTGTATGCCAAGGACTAGCGGCGAAATGTGAGCTAGCTTTCTACAAGTTGAAATGATCGTGCCATCTCCGCCAAGAGTGATCAAAAATTCGCACTCTTTGGCTAGTTTTATCAGCTCAAAACCATTTTTTTCTATACGCTTAGCACAATTTTTTTCAAGCAAAATTTCTGCGTTATACTTTTTTAAAATTTTTTCTAATTTTTCTAAATCTTGCCTAAATAATGGATAATCTTTAGCAATAAGTCCTACTTTTTTTGTGCAAAAAGTATTAAATTTTTGTTCATTTTTCATGTAAATGATTGTAACATATTTTATTTTAACAAAGCTTTTCAAAAGAAAAAAGCGACTATAATTGCCTAAAAAACATTGCAAAGGAGCATTTTATGCGAAGTCATTATTGCACCGATCTTAGCAAAGCTGACATCGGCAAAGAAGTAATACTTTGTGGCTGGGCAAACACATATAGAGACCATGGCGGCGTTGTTTTCATCGATTTAAGAGATGTTAGTGGGCTTATACAATTAGTTTGCGATCCGGCTGATAGCAAAGAAGCACATGACGTGGCTGCAAAAGTAAGAGATGAATATGTCTTAAAGGCAAAAGGAAAAGTAAGAGCTAGAGGCGAAGGACTAACCAATCCAAAACTAAAAACTGGCGAGATAGAAGTAATAGTAAGCGAGCTAATCATCGAAAATCCAAGCGAGCCACTACCATTTATGATAGGTGATGAGAGTGTAAATGAAGATATCAGACTAAAATACCGCTTTTTAGATCTAAGAAGCGAGCGCTTGCAAAATATATTTAAAATGCGTTCTCGTGCAGCGATCGCAGCTAGAAACAGCCTAGATAAAATGGGCTTTATCGAGTTTGAAACTCCGGTTTTAACACGCGCAACTCCAGAAGGAGCGAGAGACTATCTAGTGCCAAGCCGTGTATATCCAGGTCAATTTTACGCACTCCCACAAAGTCCACAGCTATTTAAACAGCTTTTGATGTGTTCTGGCTTTGATAAATATTTCCAAATCGCAAAATGCTTCCGCGACGAAGACTTAAGGGCTGATCGCCAACCAGAATTTACTCAAATAGATATCGAAATGAGCTTTGTCGAGCAAGAAGATATCATAAATATGGCTGAAACGATGCTAAAAGATATTTTTAAAGCCTGCGGATACGATATTAAAACGCCATTTAGACGCATGAGCTACAAAGAGGCCACTGAGACTTACGGCTCAGACAAGCCTGATCTTAGATACGATCTAAAAATGATCGATGTTATCGATATTTTTGAACGCTCAAGTAATGAAATTTTTAGTTCTATTGCAAAAGATAAGAAGAAAAACCGCATCAAAGCGCTAAAAGTACCAAATGGCGACAACATCTTTAGTAAGCGTGAGATGAATAGATTTGAGGAATTTGTACGTAAATTTGGTGCACAAGGTCTTGGCTACTTCCAAATGAAAGAAGAAGGACTAAAAGGCCCACTTTGTAAATTTTTCGAGCAAAGCGATCTTGATGAGATCATCTCAAGATGCGAGCTAAAAGTTGGTGACGTTGTATTCTTTGGTGCTGGTAAGAAGAAGATCGTGCTTGATTATATGGGAAGATTTAGAATTTTCCTAGCTGAACAAATGGGTATCATCGATCAAGACAAGCTTGAGTTTTTATGGGTGCTTGACTTCCCAATGTTTGAGCAAAATGATGATGGCAGCTACTCTGCGATGCACCATCCATTTACAATGCCAAAAAATATAGATGAGCCCGATCTTGAGGATATCCTTTCTATCGCTCACGACGTTGTTCTAAACGGCTTTGAGCTTGGCGGCGGAAGTATAAGAATTCACAAAAACGATATCCAACAAAAGGTCTTTAAGCTTCTTGGCATAGACGAAGAAGAGCAACGTGAGAAATTTGGCTTCTTGCTTGATGCCTTGACATTTGGTGCGCCTCCACATGGTGGTATTGCGATCGGCTTTGATAGGCTAAATATGCTTGTAAATAAAGCAAGCTCGATCCGTGATGTCATAGCATTCCCTAAAACACAACGTGCTCAGTGCCCACTAACAAAGGCACCAAGCCACGCTAGCAACGAGCAGCTTAGGGAGCTAGGACTAAGGATAAGAGAAAAAGAGCAAAAGGCTTAAAATTTTGTTGTAATAAATTTGGACTTTTTGGATGTCTAAATTTGAGTTAATTTAAAGATTTAAATTTTTGAGATGAATTTGGATGTTGCATAGAAATTTTCAAACTCATTCAAAGGCGCTCAAAAAATATAAAAAAGGGAAAGAATGAAGAATTTATTTTTAATCATCGGCGCTCCAGGCAGCGGCAAAACGACAGACGCATCACTCATTGCACAGCAAGATGAGAAATTTGCACATTTTTCAACTGGCGATCTTTTAAGAGCTGAGGTTGCTAGCGGTAGCGAGCTTGGCAAGCTGATAGACGGCTTTATCTCAAAAGGAAATTTAGTTCCGCTTGACGTTGTCGTAAACGCGATCGTATCAGCCATTAAAGGCTCAGAAAAATCAAACATCATAATAGACGGATACCCAAGAAGCGTTGAGCAAATGACTGAGCTTAACAAGGTATTAAGCGAGCAAAAAGAAATTTCTCTTAAAGGCGTCATCGAAGTAGATGTTAGCGAAGATGTGGCAAGAGCTAGAGTGCTTGGCCGTGCAAGAGGCGCTGATGACAACAACGAAGTCTTTAACAACCGTATGAAAGTCTATCTTGATCCGATCGTACCTATCCGTGAATTTTACAGCAAAAAAGAGCTACTCTATGTAGTAAACGGTGAGCGTGGCATCGACGAGATCGTAGCTGATATCAAAAATTTACTAGCTAAACTTATATAAATTTACAGACCTTGCATCAAAAGGTGCAAGGTTTTAAAACTTACTTTTCATTAACATCAAAAATGTAATATCCTTTTAAATTTTTACAATAAATTCCAAAAGGATAAAAATGAAAAAGATCATAATCGCTGCAATATCTGCTAGCATTGCAATGGCTGGAGGCTTCACATCAAAGCACTCAAGCGAAACAATAAGCGTAAAAGAGGTCTTAAAACTAAATGACGACACCAAAGTTGTGCTAGAAGGTAAAATAAAATCACATATAAAATCAGACAAATATGAATTTATTGATAAAAATGGTGACGTCATCGTTGTTGAGATCGACAAAAACAAATGGGGCAACATAACAGTCAATGAAGATATACCTTTACGAATAAGAGGCGAGATAGATAAAGACCTTATGAAAACAGAGATCGATGTTGATAGCGTAGAAATCATAAGGTAGTTAAAATTTACACGCATTTAATGCAAAAAATACTAAAATCACGAAAATTTCTAACATAAAGGACGAATATATGGACGTTTCAAAAATCAAAGCTGGCTCAAACCCAGACAAAATCAATGCCGTAATCGAAATACCTTATGGCTCAAATATCAAATATGAGATCGACAAAGATAGCGGTGCAGTCGTGGTCGATCGCGTACTTTACTCAGCGATGTTCTACCCAGCAAACTACGGCTTCGTGCCAAACACACTTGCAGCAGACGGCGATCCAGCTGATATTTTGGTACTAAATGAGTATCCGCTCCAAGCTGGTAGTGTCATCCCTTGCCGCTTGATAGGCGTTTTGGTAATGGAAGATGAGGCGGGTATGGACG
Organism: Campylobacter concisus; assembly: GCF_002914005.1. Lineage (GTDB taxonomy): Bacteria > Campylobacterota > Campylobacteria > Campylobacterales > Campylobacteraceae > Campylobacter_A > Campylobacter_A concisus_N. The sequence goes on from NZ_POZU01000065.1 coordinate 16,539, forward strand.
AAAAGCTTTTGGCTGTGCCGGTTACAAAGATTGACCCAAGATATGATGCGATAAAAAGCTACCAGGATCTGCCAGTTGCAACACTAAATAAGATCAAAAATTTCTTTGAAACTTATAAAATTCTCGAGCCAAACAAATGGGTAAAAGTGAAAGAATTTAAAGATGCAAATGCTGCAAAAGAAATTTTAGATACCGCAATTAAAAATTATAAATGATTATAAGCCCTATTTTTAGG
>NZ_POZU01000066.1:0-58658 GCF_002914005.1 Campylobacter concisus
CAGGATAATATGCCAATTGGATCAAATGAGCTTGGCTCTCGTATGAGCGCGGCTATTCCGGCTTCTACGATACGCGTTTATTTTAAAAAGCTTTCGGATGAGGGCGAGATCACAAAGCTTCACATTAGTGGCGGTCGGATACCAACAATCGCTGCGATGAGAAGATATTGGAGTGAAATTTTTGCTATAAGTGATATAAACTTAGAGATAAATGATGCCGAAGAACTGAAAAAGTTATGTGATGAATTTGAACTTTATTGTATGATTTTTGGCACAATCGATAATGAATTGCTAGAAATTTTAAATTTAAATAATAGATATATGATCTTAAATTTTGGTGAAGATGAGATCGTTATTAAATTTGATGCTAGGATGTATAAATTTTTAAGTAATCTTGCTGGAGTTAGTTTAAACAAGCTTGAGCTTATCTGCTCTCAAGTTGGCTTAAGCGAACTAAAAAGTAAAATAAGAGAACTTAAAAGGACTAAAATTTACTTCCAGGAAAATGAAATTTTAGCCTTTGATATGTTTAAAGATAGACGTTTTAAGATGGTTTTTGACCCAAGTTTTAGCTTACAAATGGATGAGAAACTTACATTTTCTCCTATGTTTGATGAAAATTTTATGGGCCTCAAATTTAGTGCGAACTATTTTGGTAACGAAGCACAGATGATCTGTGCTGGCAGTATTTATACTGACTATGTGAAATTTATAAATCTAATAAAGGAGGCTGCGTGAGCGAAGAGGTAAAAGAGCAAAATCTACCTGAGGTTGAGCCTGTGCAAGAACTAGCTAGTGATAGCGTAAATTTGGACGCACTTGGCGATATTTCAAAGGTTGAAAAACTTGAAAAAGAGCTCGGGGAGATAACTGATAAATATTATAGAGCAAATGCTGAGTTTGAAAATATCAAAAAGCGTTATGAAAAAGAGAAGACGGACGTTGCAAACTATGCAAATGAGAAATTTGCTAGGGACTTACTACCAGTCATTGATGCTCTTGAGATCGCTGCGAATTTTGATCCAGAGGATGATGAATTTGCCAAAAAGATCAAAGAGGGTATTTTGATAACTATAAATCAGTTTAAAAAATGCTTTGAAAAGCATGGCGTAAGCGAGATATCAACTGATACTGAGTTTGATCCAAGCGTGCATAATGCTGTTTTAAGGGTCGATAGCGAGGAGAAGCAGAGTGGTCAAATCGTGCAAGCTTTGCAAAAAGGCTATATGATAAATGGTAGGGTTTTGCGCCCAGCTATGGTTAGCGTAGCAAACTAAATTTATAAAAATAAAATCTAATAAAAAGGAAAAATATGTCAAAAGTTATAGGTATAGACTTAGGTACAACAAACTCTTGTGTGAGCGTTTTTGAGCGCGGCGAGAGCAAAGTTATCCCAAACAAAGAGGGTAAAAACACAACTCCATCCGTTGTTGCTTTCACAGACAAGGGTGAAATTCTAGTAGGTGACGTTGCAAAACGTCAAGCAGTTACAAACCCTGAAAAAACGATATATTCTATCAAACGTATCATGGGTTTGATGAGCAATGAAAAAAATGCTGAAGAGGCAAAGGCTCGCTTGCCATATCACGTTGTAGATAGAAACGGCGCTTGCGCAGTTGAGATCGCTGGTAAGGTCTATACTCCGCAAGAAATTTCAGCAAAAATTCTTATCAAACTAAAAGAAGACGCTGAAGCATATCTTGGCGAGAAGGTAACAGATGCGGTTATTACCGTACCTGCATACTTTAACGATAGCCAAAGAAAGGCTACAAAAGAGGCTGGAACGATCGCTGGTCTTAACGTACTTCGTATCATCAACGAGCCAACAGCTGCGGCACTTGCTTACGGCCTTGATAAAAAAGAAGCTGAGAAAATTTTAGTTTATGACCTAGGTGGTGGTACATTTGACGTTACAGTACTAGAAACTGGCGATAATATCGTTGAAGTTTTAGCAACTGGCGGTAACGCATTCTTAGGCGGTGATGACTTTGATAACAAGATAATCGACTGGCTAGTAAGCGAGTTTAAAAACGAAAATGGTATCGATCTAAAAGGCGATATCATGGCACTTCAACGCTTAAAAGAAGCTGCTGAAAATGCTAAAAAAGAGCTAAGCTCAGCTCAAGAGACTGAGATAAATTTACCATTTATCACAGCTGATGCAACTGGTCCAAAACACCTTGTTAAAAAGCTAACTCGTGCTAAATTTGAGGGCATGATCGACTCACTTGTGGGCGAGACTATCACTAAGATAAACGAGGTAACAAAAGACGCTGGTTTAAATAAAAGCGACATCAAAGAGGTCGTAATGGTCGGTGGTTCAACTCGTGTGCCACTCGTTCAAGAAGAGGTTAAAAAAGCATTTGGTAAAGAGCTAAATAAGAGTGTTAATCCAGATGAAGTCGTAGCTATCGGTGCTGCTATCCAAGGTGCGGTTATAAAAGGCGACGTTAAGGATGTGCTACTTCTTGACGTAACTCCACTTAGTCTTGGTATCGAAACACTTGGCGGCGTGATGACAAAGATCATCGAAAAAGGTACTACAATACCAACTAAGAAAAGCCAAGTTTTCTCAACTGCTGAAGATAACCAAAGTGCCGTTACTATCATGGTTTTACAAGGTGAGCGTGAGTTTGCAAGGGATAATAAATCACTTGGAAATTTCAACCTTGAAGGCATCCCAGCAGCTCCAAGAGGTGTGCCTCAAATAGAAGTTGAATTTGACATTGACGCAAACGGAATTTTAACCGTTTCTGCAAAAGATAAAGCGACTGGCAAAGCTCAAAATATCACCATCTCTGGATCAAGCGGTCTAAGCGAAGAAGAGATAAACAACATGGTAAAAGATGCTGAGCTTCACAAAGAAGAGGATAAAAAGCGCAAAGATGCAGTTGAAGCTAGAAACCAAGCAGACGCACTTGTTCATCAAACAGAAAAGAGCATGAGTGAGCTTGGCGAGAAAGTTCCTGCTGAAGATAGAAGCAACATCGAAGCTGCGCTAAACGATCTAAAAGAGGTCTTAAAAGATGAAAATTCTTCAAAAGAGCAGATCGACGCAAAAGTAGAAGCTCTAAGCAAAGCTAGCCACAAACTTGCAGAAGCTATGTATAAAAAAGATGAAAACGCTGGAGCAAACGGCGGAAATAATAAAAAAGACGACGACGTTATAGATGCTGAAGTCGAGTAAAACTCCTAGAGCAGGGCACCTGCCTTGCTCTTTTGTAAATTTATCTTCATAAATTCTTAAAATTGATTCAAAATAAGTAATTTAAATAGTTAAAATTTATATAATGACAAACAAAAAGGCTAAAAATGTACTTATTTTTTTTGATTACTCATTTAATTTGTGCCATTGTATTTATAGGATACGTATTTTTCGATGTTTGCATATATCCATTTGCTAAAAAAACGGTTGATACTAAAACCCTTGAAATAGTTAAAAAAGCCTACACAAAAGGCAGCGCAAAGGTTTTTGGCACGGCATTTTTATTGCTTTTAATAAGTGGCGCTTATATGGCAAAAGACTATTTTGGAGGCGAGCTTGGCTGGTGGCAAAGCAACTTTCAAAAGCTACTGCTTGTAAAAATTTTTGTTTTACTTATAATGTGCCTTGTAACTTTTATATCTGTTTTTAATGTCGTTATTTTAAAAAAGCCTGATCCGTTTGGTAAATTTTCACATTTAATAGCTCTAGTACTTTGCCTGATAATGGTCGTTTTGGCAAAAGTAATGTGGTGGGCTTAAAAATTTAGCTAACAAATCTAAGCAAATCGCTAGCTAGAAGTTAAAAGTATTCTAATCAATACTCTTTAACTTATCTTTATTTAGCCCTTCTTCTATGCGCTTTATCTCTTCACTTCCATCTCTTACGACGTTTTTGTCAAATTCCAAGTAGTCATTTATCTTTTTTGGATATTCAACGTGACTTAGAATAAATTTAAAGACATTTAGCCTAGCTTCTTTTTTGTTATCGCTTGAGACGATGACCCATGGTGAAATGCTATTGTGAGAGGCAAGAAGCATCGAATATTTAGCGATAGAGTATTGATCCCAAAGTTCTTGTGCTTTTTGATCAACGGGTGAAATTTTAAATTGCTTTAATGGATCATTTTGCCTCTCTTTGAAGCGTTTTTTCTGCTCATCCTTTGTGATTGACAGATAAATTTTAAAGAAAATTATGCCAGAGTTTATGATCATCTCTTCAAATTTTGGCACTTCACGTAAAAATTCCTTATGCTCTGCTTGCGTGCAAAAGCCCATCACTGGCTCAACACCAGCTCTATTGTACCAGCTTCTATCAAAGATCACGATCTCTCCGGCACTTGGCAGATGAGTTACATATCTTTGAAAATACCACTGCGTTTTTTCGACATCACTTGGCTTAGCAAGCGCCACTATACGGCAACCCCTTGGATTTAGATGCTCAGTTAGGCGTTTTATCGTTCCTCCTTTGCCGGCTGCATCGCGTCCTTCCATTAACATAAGTACTCTAAGTCCTTTTTCTTTTACGTAATTTTGAAATTTTAAAAGTTCAATTTGAAGCAGTCTAAGCTCTTCCTCGTAGCCAAGTTTCTCGCTTTTTTGGTGTTTTTTGTCTTTTGACATCTTTGCTCCTTTAAAATTTCACATATTTTCACGATTTTACAATAAAATAGAATAAATTTAAGAATTTAGACTAAAATCATCTTTTTTAATTTAGCAAGGATTAGTATGTTTTTAAAATTTCTTTTTTCGATTATTTTATTTGCAGGCTCGCTTTTTGCCGAGGTTTTAGATGTTAGCAAAGCCTTTGTTTTAACTCCAAGCGTTGATAGTCAAAATGTTGAAGTAAAGTTTAACTTTGGTGAAAATATCTATCTTTATAAAGAGAGTTTTGAGATTAAACTAGCTGGCAAAAAGATAAATGAGCTATTAAATTTGCCAAGTAGTGAAAATACGGGAGAATATGAAATTTATCCAAAAGATTTTTCGATTTTTATCCCATTAAATTTAGTAAAAGAAAATCTTTCAAATGGCAAAGCAATACTTGACATTAACTATCAAGGCTGTGCTAAAAACGGCATTTGCTACCGTCCACAAAGTAAAATTTATGAGATAACTGACCAAGCTGGAAAATTTAGCATCGCCACTTTTAAAAAAGAGCAAAAAAGCGATACCGACAGCTTTGCTGAAGAATTTTCTAGCGAGCAAGATATTGCAAATGGGCTTGGAGATAAAAATTTTTTTATCTCGCTTCTTACTTTTTTTGGTTATGGTCTCTTGCTTTCACTAACACCTTGCGTCTTTCCGATGATACCGATACTTTCAAGCATAATCGTCTCAAAAGGTGCTAATTTAAATGCAAAAAAAGGCTTTTTACTATCATTTATCTATGTTGTCGCGATGAGCCTAGCTTACGCACTAGCTGGAGTGGCAGCTAGTCTGCTTGGCTTTGGTATCGCAGGAGCTTTGCAAAACATCTATGTGCTCGGCACTTTTGCGGCCATTTTTGTCATTTTAAGCTTTAGTATGTTTGGATTTTATGATATAAAATTGCCAGCGAAATTTGAAAATTTGATAAGTAAAAAATCGCAAAATAGTTCAGGCTATGTTGGAATTTTTATTATGGGTTTTGCCTCAGCTCTCATTGTATCGCCTTGCGTTGCAGCACCACTAGCGGGCGCGCTTCTTTATATCGCTCAAAGTGGAAATATCTTTTATGGTGGCATTATGCTTTTTGTCATGGGGCTTGGCATGGGAGTGCCACTGCTTATTATTGGGCTAAGCTCTGGAAAGCTCTTGCCAAAACCTGGTAGTTGGATGGATGAAGTGAAAAAATTCTTTGGTTTTTTGATGCTCATCATGGCGATTTGGATCCTTGCGCGTGTGCTCGGAGAATTTTTTGAGCTATTAGGATATGGCATTATAGGCGTTTTTATGGCAGTTTATTTTGGGGCATTTGAAGTAGCAGAGCAAAGCTGGACTAAGTTTAAAAAAGCGTTTTTTATCCTAGTTTTTATATATTCAGTTATGCTAATAGTTGGTTCATTTTTGGGCTCAAAGGAGGCTTTTTCTCCGCTTTCTGGACTAAATTTGGCAAAAAGTGATAGTGCGTTAAAATTTAATTCCGTTAAAAATTTAGATGAACTAAATGAGATAATAAAAAACTCAACCAAACCCGTTCTAGTAGATTTTTATGCTGATTGGTGTGCAAGCTGCAAAGAGATAGAAAAGATCACTTTTAAAGATAGTGATGTTATAGATGCTTTGACAAATTTTGCACTTATTCGTATCGATGTAACAAATGGTGGATCACAAAATGATGAGATGCTAAGAAATTTTGGGCTTATTGATCCGCCTGCGCTTTTGTTATTTAATGGTGGCGATGAGCTAAAATTTCTTAGAACTATCGGTTTTATAGATGCTAAAAATTTTCTAGCAAAGCTTGAAAAAATTAAATAATCTTGTCCTTGCTGTTACAAAGATCATTTAAGATACACTCATGGCAAAGCGGCTTTTTGGCTTTACAGGTGTAACGTCCAAAGAGCACCATGGCTTGATGAAGCTTGCCAAGATCTGTTTTAAAGGCATGGCTAAGATCAGCTTCAGTAGCTTCTGGCGTTTTTGCATGGCTAAGATCAAGTCTGTGCGCCACTCTAAAAACGTGCGTATCAACAGCCATAACATTTGCATTTGTAGCTTCTAAAAGTACGACATGAGCGGTCTTTTGTCCAACTCCAGCAAGCGCTTTTAGCTTCTCTTCATCAAGCGGAATTTCTCCATTATAAAGCTCAACCACGCTGTTTGCCATTTTGATCAAATTTGCAGCCTTGTTATTAAAAAAGCTGCACGAGCTTATCATTAGTTTTAGACTCGCTAAATTTGCGCTAGCTAGCTCATAGATGTCTTTATACGCTTCAAATAAGGCTGGAGTTATTAAATTTACTCTTTTGTCAGTGCACTGGGCTGAGAGCATGACACAGACAAGTAGCTCATATAAATTTCTAAATTTAAGTTCGCTTTTGGCGTCTTTAAACTCTTCTAGAAGTCTTCTTTTTATCTCTAAAATATCTTTTTTTGTTCTCATTTTCGTATTTTACCTTATTTTCTTAAGTTAAATGAAAAGTTATCGCTTTATTTGATATAATCTTGCCCATAAAATCAATTTTTTAAAGGATTTATATGAAAAAATTTTTGTTTCCAGCAGTTTTAAGTTTAGCTGCAGCTGTCACTCTAAATGCAGCAGTAGTTGCAACAGTTGATGGTGATGCTATAAGCGATAGCGATATTTCAAGCCTTTTATCAGCAGCCATGCCAGGATTTGACGCTAGCAAGCTTCAACCAAATGAGAAAAAACGTATAATTGACGATCTAATAAATAGAAAACTTCTTTTAAAAGATGCTAAGTCAAGCGGTATCGAAAAAGATGTAGAGTACATCAAAGCTGTAAAAGCAGCGCAAGAAGGCATCGCGGTTGAGCTTTATATGAGAAAGCTTTTTGACGGCATAAAAGTAAGTGATAACGAACTAAAAGATTTTTACAATAAAAACAAAGCAAGTATGAACGAGCCAGCTCAAGCAAAAGCAAGGCATATCCTAGTTGAAGATGAAAAAACAGCAAACGACATCATCGCTCAACTTAAAAATTTAAAAGGTGAGGCGCTAACTAAGAAATTTGCAGAGCTAGCAAGTCAAAAATCAATCGACAAAGGCTCAGCAGCACATGGTGGTGCACTTGGCTGGTTTGGTCAAAGCCAAATGGTAAAACCTTTTGCAGACGCAGCATTTTCAATGGCTAATGGCACAGTTTCAACTAAGCCAGTTAAAACTCAGTTTGGTTACCACGTTATCTTAAAAGAAGATGGCAAAGCTGCTGGCACTGTAAGCTTTGAACAAGCAAAAGCGGAGATCGAGCAAGCTGTTAAAATGGAGAAATTCCAAGCTGCTGTTAGACAAAAAAGTGAAGCTCTACGCCAAAAAGCAAAGATAGAATATAAGTAAAATTTGGAGGATAAAATGGGCGTTTTAGATATCGTAAAACCTGGTGTTTTAAGCGGAGATGATGTAACAAAACTTTATGCTTATGCCAAAGAGCAAGGTTTTGCAATACCTGCTGTAAATGTCGTAGGCAGCGACTCGGTAAATGCTGTTTTAGAAGCGGCAAAGGTTGCTAACTCGCCTGTTATCGTTCAGTTTAGTAATGGCGGTGCAGGTTTTTACGCTGGTAAAGCCTGCGAAAACGCAGCCGTTCTTGGTGCGATCGCTGGAGCAAAGCATGTTCATTTGCTTGCCAAGGCTTACGGTGTACCAGTCATTTTACACACAGACCATGCCGCAAGAAAGCTTTTGCCTTGGATAGATGAGCTAGTAAAAGCAAGTCATGAGTATAAAAAAACTCACGGCGTGCCACTTTTTAGCTCTCACATGCTTGATCTTAGCGAAGAGAATATCAACGAAAATTTAAGCACGTGTGAGAAGTATCTAAAAGAGCTTAGCGAGCTTGGCATCAGCTTAGAGATCGAGCTTGGCGTCACTGGAGGCGAAGAAGATGGCGTAGATAACACAAGTGTTGATAACGCACTTCTTTACACTCAGCCAGAAGATGTCGCACTTGCTTATGAAAGACTAAGCAAGATAAGTGATAAATTTAGCATCGCAGCTAGTTTTGGTAACGTCCACGGCGTCTATAAACCAGGCAATGTCGTGCTAAGACCAGAAATTCTTAAAAACTCACAAGCTTATGTTGCTAAGAAATTTAATACAAAAGATAGCAAACCTATAAATTTTGTGTTTCACGGCGGTAGCGGCAGTGAGCTAAAGGATATCAAAAATGCTGTAAGCTACGGCGTTATTAAGATGAACATTGATACCGATACGCAGTGGGCTTTCTGGGACGGCGTGCGTGAGTATGAGGCTAAAAATAGAGCATACTTGCAAGGACAGATCGGCAACCCAGAGGGCGATGATAAGCCAAATAAAAAATACTACGATCCAAGGAAATGGCTAAGAAGTGGCGAGGAGAGCATGGTTAAGCGTCTTCAGACTGCTTTTAGCGACTTAAACTGCCTAAATAGGAACTAATCCTATGCAAAATCAAAACGATTTTAGTGAGCTAAGCGTGCCAAAAGAGCGCCAAGCTCACTCTTTCTTTGTCTTTTTTAAAGTTATCTTTATCCCTTTAGCTATCTACATCTTGGCGATACTAGCATATCTTGGCGTTATAAATTTTCAGATGAAGCTTCACACCATCGTGATGATGGGCGTTATACTCTTTGTCGCTTTTATATTTTCACGTCACAGTGCTTTGGTAGCTTACTCAAATTTCTTGGCAAATGCCAAAGACTACAAGATAAGGCTAAAAGAATTTATCATCGCTCATCTTTTTGAAATTTCAGGCGTCAAAAAGGCAAACGCTAAATTTGAAGATTTTTTCGAGAGCTACACAAGAAATTTTAGAAATGACAACCTAGCAAACATCGGCCAAGCAGTCTTTCCTATGCTTGGAATTTTAGGCACATTTATCAGTATCGCTATCTCTATGCCAAGCTTTAGCTCAAGCACTGCAAACGGCCTAGAAAAAGAGATCGCTATACTGCTAAACGGCGTGGCTACGGCGTTTTATGTATCGATATATGGCATATTTTTAGCGCTTTGGTGGATGTTTTTTGAAAAGATCGGCATTAGTAAATTTGAGAAATTTTACAGCGAGCAAAAAGAGCTAAGCCGAGAGTTTTTCTGGCAAGAAAATGAGCTAAATGCAAATTTCATGAAAGCAAGCGTAGGCTACTTTAAAGATAGTCACGATGCCTTTAAAATGGTGCTTGATGATAAATTTATAAAAGAGCTAAGCGAGCAGACAAATGAGAAATTTAACACTTTAAAAGAGCTTTGCGAGGTTGAAAAAAATATCATAAACCAAAGCAAGGCCGAGCTTAGCGCAAGTTTAAAAATGCTAAATGAATCTGGGCTAAAACAAGATGAATTTGTAAAAATCCACTCCGATATGCTAAAGGCAGTAAGCGCGTTTTCTAATGCCTTTAAAGATATGGAGGTTAAAATTTTAACCGAGCATGCAAAGCTTGGCGAAATTTTTAGTAGAAATTTAAACGCCACAAAAGAGAGCCAGATAAAATTTGAGCAGACTATAAAGAGTTTTGACAAGGTTTTAAGAGAATTTTCTCTCTCTTTGATGAAAGAGCAAAACGACGCACTAAAGGAATTTAGAGCCTCGCTCGTGGAGAGTGCGACGATATTTAAGGCAGCATATGAGCAAGAGGGCAGGAACTTGGAGCGAGAAAAAGAGCGTGAGAGCCTCATTGCTGAGCTTAAGAAGAACATAGACGAGATCGATAAAGAAGCAAATTCTGTAATAGAAAAAATCGAAAATCTAGTGCAATGAAAATAAACAAAAATAACGAAGATCAATCGAGCTTTTGGGTTTCGTACGCGGACTTGATGGCGGGTCTACTCTTTGTTTTTATGCTACTAATAGGCGCTGTCGTCGTAAAATACGTCCTAACTCAAAACACTCTTGAAAATAAAGAGCAAGCCATCATCGCAGCTTTAGCAAATTTAAAAGATGCCCAGGGCAAAAATTTCACCCTCGAAGAGCTAAATAATGCCCTAAAAAGCGAGCTCTCAAAGATAAGCGACGAAAATATAAATTTAAAAAAATCAAATGAAATCTTTGTTATCCAGATAGACGCCTTAAAAGAAAAACTAGCTCAGCTTATGGAGGAAAACAAAGACGCAAATGCGAGCATAAAAGAGCTAAATGCCAGCATTTTTGATCTAAATCAAAAGATGATCGTGCTAAATGATGAAATTTCATCAAAAGATAGAGCGCTTAGCGACGCAAACGAAAGTAGCGAGAAAAATTTAGCCAAGATCGCCTTTTTGCTCGAGCAGGTAAGCCAAAGAGAAGCTAAATACGACGAGCTTTTAAGGGACTTAAACGTCACTCGTGACAGAGTGAAAAATTTAACCGGTATCAGGGTAAAAGTGATCTCAGCCCTAAAAGATAGGCTAGGCTCAAGCATTGAGATCGATCCAAACTCAGGTGCGTTAAAGCTTAGCTCCTCAGTACTTTTTGATAAAGGCAGTGCAGTCTTAAAAGAAGAGGTCAAAGAGGAGTTAAAGGCCACGCTTAGTAAATATTTTGACGTGCTTTTAAATGATAAAGATATTGCATCAAATATTGATCAGATAATAATCGAAGGCTTTACAGATAGCGATGGAAGTTATATTTATAACTTAGAGCTTTCACAAAAAAGAGCCTACGCCGTGATGGAGTTTATAAACTCATTTGCTGGCGATGTACGCCTTAGAAAGTTGCTCGTGGCAAGCGGCCGAAGCTACAATGAGTTAGTTTTTAAAGATGGGGCCGAAGACAAAGATGCTTCAAGGCGCATCGAGATCAAATTTTCACTCTCAAACAAAGAGGCCATCAACGAGATAGAGAAATTTTTGGAGTTTAAGGGTGATTGAGCGGATTGTTCTTAAGGGGCGAGAGTTTTGGCTTTTGAGGGATGATCTGCTAGGTGAGTTTAACGGTAACAAGGCAAGAAAGCTAGAGTATTTTTTAAATGCTGATCTTGGCGGCATCAAAGCCATCGTTTCTCACGGCTCAAGCCAGTCAAATGCGATGTATAGCCTAAGTCTTTTTGCCAAGCTAAAGGGGCTTAAATTTTACTACGTCGTCTCTCATTTAAGCTCAAATTTAGAGCAATATCCAGTTGGAAATTTCAAATTTGCGCTTGAAAATGGTATGGAAATTTTTGTAAAAGAGGAACGCGAGAAATTTGCCAAAGAGCTAGCTAGAAGCCAAAATGCACTTTTTATAAACGAGGGCGTGGCGCAGAGTGAGGCTGAGCTTGGCTTTATCACGCAGGCAAATGAGATAAATGAGTGGAGCAAAAAAAGCGGCATAAGGCCTGATATTTTTTTGCCATCAGGCACAGGTACAAGCGCATGCTATCTGGCAAAGCACACCGATCTTAGAGTCTTTACCACTCCTTGCGTAGGTGATAGCGACTATCTAAAAAAGCAAATTTATGAGCTAGACAAAGATAGCAAAGTGCAAATTTTAAATCCGCCAAAGAAGTATCATTTTGGGAATTTATACAAAGAGCTTTATGAAATTTGGCTAGAGGTTTCCAAAAGCGGCGTGGAATTTGACCTAGTGTACGACCCTGTTGGCTTTATCACGCTTTTTGCAAATTTAGATAAGCTTGGGAGCGAAATTTTATATATCCACCAGGGCGGAATTTTAGGTAACATTACACAAAGACAAAGATACGAGAGAAAAATAAAATTAAAGGAGCATAAATGAAATTTTTTCATAGTAGTGACGCTGATTTTGAGAGTAAATTTTTACAGCTTGTTAAACGAAGTGATAATGACATGAGTGCTGTAATGCCGGTGGTTGCTGGAATAATAGATGAGATAAGAAAAGATGGCGATAGTGCACTTTTTGCGCAGATAAGTAAATTTGATAAATTTAATGTCACAAGTAAAAATGACATAATAATCGATGTAAAAGAGATGGAAGCTGCCTATAATTCGCTAGACAATGCTTTGAGAGTAGCTTTAAATTTAGCTCACGATAGGATAAAAAGCTATCACGAGCGTACAAAGCCAAGCGACTGGACATATAAAGATGAGCATGACATCTTGCTTGGCGCAAAATACACAGCGGTTGACCGCGCTGGCCTTTATATCCCAGGTGGTAAGGCGGCATATCCTAGCTCGCTTCTTATGAATGCGATCCCAGCGATCGTAGCCGGCGTAAAAGAGATCGTAGTGTGCACTCCGGCGCCAAATGGCAAGGTAAATACCTTGCTTCTTGCTGCGATGTACCTTTGTGGCATAAAGACAGCCTTTAAAATAGGCGGTGCAAGTGCGATCGCAGCGATGGCGTACGGTACAGCGACCGTACCAAAGGTCGATGTCATCACAGGACCTGGTAATATCTACGTAGCGACTGCTAAAAAGCTAGTTTATGGCGACGTAAATATCGATATGATCGCTGGTCCAAGCGAGATAGGTGTCATCGCTGATGATAGTGCCGATCCTCGCCACATAGCTATCGATATGCTCTCACAAGCCGAGCACGACGAGATCGCAAGTGCCTTTTTGATAACACCGGTAGAGGCTTTTGCAAGGGCTGTGCAAAGACACATTGAAGATGAGCTAAAGACACTAAAACGTGAGCCGATCGCAAGTGCAAGCATAAGAAATAAAGCTGCAATAATAGTGGCAAAAGATTTAAAAGAGTGTTTTGCCCTCATGAATGAGCTTGCTGTTGAGCACCTAGAGATCGCTACAAACGATGCTTTGAGCTATATCGATGATGTGACTCATGCTGGCGCTATATTTTTTGGACACTTTACACCTGAAGCGATGGGGGATTATATCGCTGGACCAAATCACACATTGCCAACTGGCGGAAGTGCGAGATTTTACTCGCCGCTTGGAGTTGAAAATTTCATGAAGCGAAGTTCGATCATTTCAGTAAGTAGAAAAGGTATTATGCATCTTGGCAAATCATGCATGCAGCTAGCCGAAGCTGAAGGACTAACTGCTCATAAAAAATCAGTTGCAGTGAGGCTAGAAGAGTAAAGAAAAATGAATTTTATAGAGATTTTGCAACTTTTTATAGAATTTATAGTAGAATTCATAGCGAATTATTAAAAAGGAGTTGTTATGAAGTTAGGAACTTATACTGCAAACCAGGCTTCAGGAAATTATTATTTAGATCAAGCAAAAAATAGCGAGAAGAAAGCGCTAAATGCTATCTCTGCAAACAGCGAGATCAAAGCTTCAGGTGCAAATTTACAAATCGCAGAGAGTTTGCTTTCACAAACAAATGTCTTGAACGAAGGTTTGGCAAATGCAAACGATATGATCGGTATGCTTCAAATCGCTGATTCAGCGCTTTTAAATTTAAGTAAAAGTACAGATAGAATAGGCGAGCTTTCAAGTAAGCTTACAAATCCTACTCTCTCAGCAAATGAACAAAAAGGCATAAAGGGCGAAATCAACGCACTAAGAAATGCTATGAATGATAGCGTAAAAGAGGCTAAATTTAATGGCAAAAATGTATTTGATGCTGAGCTTGGATTTTTTACAGGCGAGAGTACAAAAAATATAAATTTGGGCACAAATGCTCTTTTAAATGTAAAAGATGACGGCTCAAATACAGGTGAAATTTTAAAAAATATAAATTCACTTCGTTCAGAGATCGGATCAACACAAAATGCTGTATTTAGAGGCATAAATGCTCTAGCCGCAAGAAGTGTGGCAAATGCTAATAGCGTAGAAAATCTTGATAGTAGCGACATCGCAAAGAGCTTGGAAGAAAATTTACAAGCAAATTTAAAACTTCATGCTGCGAGCTTAGCTAAAGCCCATGACACTACGAGTTTGGCCGCAAAACTAGATAAACTTCTAGCTGAATAAATTTTTACCGGTCTTGCGCCGGTAAATTCTTTTTATCTAACTTTATTCTTTAAAAAATATTAAGTTTTTTGTATTTTTATTTTGGGCCGATCTAATGGCTAAATGAGGGCTGAATCTAACCTTTCAATAAAAAAATCAATGTAGATTGTTAGTGAAATTTGTTGCTAAAAAATTTTTAAATTTTATAAAGCTGAAGAGAAAGTCTTAAGGAAAATATCCAAAAGAAAAGGGCTTTTAGCCCTCAATGTAGTTTTTAAGTTTTCTACCAACTTTTGGGTGTTTTAGTTTTTTGATAGCTGAGCTTTCTATCTGGCGGACGCGCTCACGAGTGACATTTAGTGCCTTTCCGATCTCTTCAAGTGTGCGGTCGCTCTCATCCTCAAGTAAGCCAAATCTCATCGAAATGACCGCTTTTTCACGCTCATTTAGCTGTGAAAGCACATCGTCAATTTGCTCTCTAAGGTCACTTTTTAAAATTTGATCAATTGGAGAAAGAGAGCTTTTATCCTCAACAAAATCTCCAAATTTACCGTCCTCTTCGTTTGCGATAGGAGCTTCGAGACTGATAGGCTCTTTTGTGATCTTGATGACTTGTTTTACCTTATCAACACTTAGTCCAACCTCTTTTGCGATAACGCTTACATCAGGCTCTTTTCCCTCTTCTTGGAGGTATTTGCGGTTTATTTTGTTGATACGATTTATCGTTTCTATCATGTGGATAGGTATCCTAATCGTCCTTGCCTGATCGGCGATCGCACGCGAAATAGCCTGGCGGATCCACCATGTGGCGTAGGTTGAAAATTTATAACCTTTTCTATATTCAAATTTATCAACCGCCTTCATAAGGCCGATGTTGCCCTCTTGGATGAGATCTAAAAATGGCAAGCCCCTGTTTGTATAGCGTTTCGCGATACTTACAACTAGACGGAGGTTCGACTTAGCCATTCTAGCTTTTGCCTCGTCAGAAATTTTCTTTCCACGTTTGATCTGCTCTAGAATTTCTTTTAGCCTTGTTGGCTCAAGATCAAAGCCTTGCTTGCTCGCCTCTTTTGTAGTAAATAGCTTTTTGATCTCGACATAAGTTGAGACCATTGTAGCTTCTGGCACACGAGCTGCTATCTCTTCTTTGCTAAGTTTGATGATATCTTTTAGTATGCTTTTGTGATTTTTCTTAAGCTCGTCGCTAAACATCGGTAGGCGATACTCTAAACGTTTTAGCTCTCTGTCAAATTCGTCGTCGCTTTTTAGCGCTGTCTCCATTGATTTTACGATTTCGCTGATTAGCTTACTTGTTGGGCCAAGATCCATTAGCTTCTCTTTTAAAATTTTCTTTTTAAATGCAAGCGTCATCTTTGAAGCCGTGTCATCGCTTTCTACTTTATCTTGTTTATTTGCAGTCTTTAGCCACTCTTTTTTTGCCTTTTCGAGGGCCTTAAAGCTCTCTATAACTTTTTCAGCGCGCTTGTCGTTTTTGGCTGATTTTTTAGGAGCTTCGTTTTCTTCGTTCTCTTCATCTTCCTCGTCTATATCGTCTTCGCTATCTTCATTTTCTTCGTTTTCACTCTCGTCTTCAAAGCTCTTAAAAAGCTCTTTTACACGGCGTTCTCTGTTGATGAGTGGCTCTTTATAGTCAAGTATGAAGTCAATCAAAAATGGTACAGAACAAAATGCATCGATAATGATATCTTCGCCAAGCTCGATCCTTTTGCTAATCTCTACCTCTTCATCTTTTGTAAGAAGCGCGATCTGCCCCATCTCTCTTAGATACATCCTTACAGGACTATCAGATCTTGACCACTCTAAAAGGTCACTTTCGCCTGAAAGATCGAGATCTTCGTCGATATCTTGATCACTTTTTTGAGCATTTTCTTGACGTTTTTTAGCATCAGCTAAATTTCTAAGCTTTGCAGCCTCAGCAGATGTGATGAGCTGGACTTTATTTGTTTTTGCTAGTTGTTCTATCTTTTTTACTATCGTAGCAGTCGGAGCTTTGTCTAATAATTTTACTAATTTTTCGTATGTCAAAAAGCCTTTTGCATTTTCAGCGAAAAGCTCTTCTATTTGAGAAAAAGAGTCTTTTGCGGCGCTCATAAATTTCCTTTCGAATCGTCT
Source organism: Campylobacter concisus (assembly GCF_002914005.1). Classification (GTDB taxonomy): domain Bacteria; phylum Campylobacterota; class Campylobacteria; order Campylobacterales; family Campylobacteraceae; genus Campylobacter_A; species Campylobacter_A concisus_N. The sequence continues at coordinate 16,552 of NZ_POZU01000066.1, forward strand.
AATTGTGATTTAAGTGTTTTTTAAAAGAAAGTGGATTATACCCAAATTTTGTAAATGTGTATAAAAACAAAGTTGGAACGATGATTGCTTAGTAGCTATAAAAATCAAAAATTGATTAGGAAAATTTATGCAAAATGGTTATTATCAAGCCACAGCTGGCATGGTAACGCAGTTTAACAGACTAAATGTCATCTCAAACAACCTTGCAAATGTAAATACGATCGGCTACAAGCGAAATGACGTAGTTATCGGTGACTTTGCGAGAATTTTTAAAGAGACGCAAGATGAGCTTCCGCTTAAAAATCACACAAAAGATGGAGCTAAATTTTTAAATAGAACTCTTAACCGCGTGCCGCAAGTGAGCGAAGAGTATACTGACTTTAGTGCTGGTGGTTTTAAATACAGCTCAAATACGCTTGACTTTGCGATAAAAAGAGATGACGCGTTTTTCTTAGTTGATACCCCAAATGGTGTAAAGCTTAGCAAAAACGGCTCTTTTAGCCTTGATGGCGATGGTTATATCGTCACAAAGGAGGGCTATAAAGTTTTACCAAGTGGCTATGAGGCACAAAACCCTGGTCAAAGAGGCATTCAAGTACCACAAGGTGAAGTGTTAACTGCTGATAAAAATGGAAATTTATACTCAAATAATAATCAATTTTCTAAATTTTTTATCGCTCAGCCAAGAGAGATAAGAGATCTTAAAAAGGTCGGTGACAACCTATTTGAAACTAGAAATTTTAATGACATAAATGAGCTTGATGAAGCTGATAGCGTGATGCAAGGATATGCTCAGATGTCAAACGTAAACCCAGTTTTAGAAATGGTTGGTCTAATAGAAACCCAGCGCTTAGTTGATATGTATCAAAAGGTTATGACAAGCCACATGAGCGACCTTAACCAAGATGCTGTTCAAAAACTAGCCCTAAAAGCTTAATAAAAGGATAAAACTATGATGAGATCACTTTACACTGCGGCTACTGGCATGATAGCACAGCAGACGCAGATAGACGTAACCTCACACAACATTGCAAACGTAAATACTTATGGATACAAGAAAAATAGGGCTGAATTTGCTGATCTTATGTATCAAGTCATGGAGTATGCAGGTACGGCTACAAGCCAGACTACCACAAGCCCAACAGGCATCGAAGTGGGCCTTGGTGTGCGTCCAACGGCGATAAATAAAATTTTCTCTCAGGGTTATTTTAAAGAGACTAGCAACAACCTAGATATGGTAATAGCTGGCAATGGATTTTTTCAGATTCAACTTCCTGACGGCACGACAGCCTATACTAGAAATGGCGCATTTAAGCTTGATGCAAACGGCACTATTGTAAATAGCGATGGCTATCAGCTAATCCCTCAGATTACCGTGCCTGCGAATGCGACGCAAATTTCTATCGGCACAGATGGCACCGTGTCAGTGCTTCAAGCAGGCGAGAGAGAGATGGCTCAGATAGGTCAGATCGAGCTAGCAAATTTCATAAACCCAGCTGGCCTTCACTCAATGGGCGACAACAACTACCTAGAAACAAGCGCTAGCGGTAATGTTGTGGTAGGTGTGGCAGGACTTGACGGACTTGGTACGATCAGACAAGGATTTGTCGAGATGAGTAACGTTCAGCTAGTTGAAGAGATGACCGATCTTATCACTGGTCAGCGCGCATACGAGGCAAACTCAAAGGCGATAACTACGAGCGATTCGATGCTTGAAATAGTAAATGGGCTTAAAAGGTAGGTAGTATGAACGCGACTCTAATCATCGTTGGGCTTATACTACTTTCTTTCACGCTTGAGGTATTTTACTTTTTAAACAAAACGCCAAAAGGCAAGGACTCGATAAAACAGACGCATTAATTTGGGCTCTAAATTAAAATTTGGCACATCTCGTCTAAAATTTCTGCTTTTAGGAGCAAGAATAAAAGTTACTGAGAAATTTTTAAGCTACTGCATGCTTCTTCCAAATCAAGCTCGCAGGCTTTTTTGTAGTAGTTTTTTGCTCTATTTTTATCTTGCAATATACCAGCATCTCCAGCTTCGTAGATGAGTGCAAGGGTGTAGCAAGCAAATGCATTTTTTAGTTCGCAAGCCTTATTGTAAAGCCTAAGCCCTTCTTCTTTCTCTTGTGCTAGGGTGTCTTTTTGTAGATATATATTTCCTAAAAATAGACAGCTATGTGGATTGCCTAGCTCGCAGGCCTTGTTTGCCATAGCTGACATTTTATCGCGCTCATTTTTATTAAAATAGATATATATAAGATCGGTGCAGCTTTCTACGTTATTTAAAGCGCATTCACTTTCAAGCTTAGTGGCATCAAAATTTTTACCCCAAGAAAATAGAACACAAAATAAAATTAAAATTACTTTTTTCATCTTTTGGCTCCATAAATTTTTATTATTTTATAAAATTAGCTCCATTTTTACTCTAAATTTTTCAAATTTTGCTAACATTTCGGCTTTTTATGAAGGTAAAAATTTGACATTTAACTACGTTTTTAAACTATCCATCCCTATCTTTATGGGCTATTTTCCCCTCGGCGTCGCCTTTGGGATACTGGCTAAAAGCATGGGCGTTAGCGCATTTATCGCCGTCGCTCTTAGCACTCTTGCTTACGGCGGCGCGGCTCAGTTTATGATACTCTCGCTTTTTAGCGCGGGCACTGGGCTAGTTGAGGTTTTTATCGTGAGCTATCTGGTAAATTTACGCCATACTTTTTACGGAATTTCACTTTTAAAAGAGTGTAGCGGGATCAAATTTAGGCTTTTAAACATCGCTTTGCTAACAGATGAGACCTTTGCGATATTTAAAAATTTAGGGCTAAAGGATGCAAGTGATCGAAGTTTTGTCTTTACCTGGCTAAACGTACTTTCATGGTCTTACTGGGCGGCTGGAACGCTGCTTGGAGCGATACTTGGTGACTTTATCAAGGCTGATACGAAGGGGCTTGAGTTTAGTTTGACCTCGCTTTTTATAGTGGTCGTCATCGAGATGTTTAAAAATGATAAAAACTACCGCGTGCTCTTTGCGGCGGTCTTTTTTGGCGTGCTTGGAGTGAGCCTATTTCCGGCTAAATTTGTGCTTGTTGGCTCGATGACGCTTTGTTTTATATTTTTGCTTTTGTTCAAGGATAAAATTTGATAAGTGTAAGCTCAAGTGAGACGGTACTTTTTGTGGCGGTGCTTTTAAGTGCTCTAGCTACTTTTATAACGAGGGCAACGCCGTTTTATGCTCTGAAAAACCATAAGTCAAACCCTTATTTAGACGCCATTGAGAAGCATATGGGCATGATGATAATGGTCGTTTTGGTCTGCTACGGCTTAAAAGATACGAAATTTAGCGAGTTTCCTTATGGTTTAAGCGAGATAGTAGCAGTTTTTACGGCTATTTTGATGCATTTAAAATTTAAAAATACCCTTCTTAGCATAGTTATTTCAACTGGAATTTATATGTTTTTGATAAGAATTTTTTAAATAAATATAAAATTTGGAAGTTAATAAATTTTTTAAATAAATGGCATTATAATGACTTTGCAAATTTTAATGCAAAGGAGCTAAAATGCGTTTAATCTTTAAGGCGGTGTTACTCATGATTTTAGGTGCTACTTTAGCGGTTGCAAAGCCAACCATCTACATCCTAGCTACTGGTGGAACGATAGCGGGAAGTGGATCAGGATCGCTTGATGCGAGCTATACTTCTGGAACTGTTACGGTCGATAAACTGATCGCAGCCGTGCCAGATATCAACAAGATCGCTACCATAAAAGGCGAGCAAATTTCAAATATCGGCTCACAGGATATGAACAACGAAGTTTGGCTAAAGCTTGCAAATAGAATCAACGAACTTCTAAATAGCGGCAAAGCCGATGGTATCGTCGTTACTCACGGCACAGACACTATGGAAGAGACAGCTTACTTTCTAAATTTGGTCGTTAAAAGCGACAAGCCAGTCGTGCTTGTAGGTGCGATGAGAAATAGCGGCTCACTAAGCGCAGACGGTCCACTGAATTTATTTAACGCTGTAAACGTAGCTATTAGCAAAGATAGCGTAGGAAAAGGTGTTGTGGTCACTATGAATGACGAAATTCACGCGGCTCGTGAGGTAACAAAGACCAACACAACAGGCGTTGATACATTTAAATCACCAAACAGCGGTAAGATCGGCACAGTCTTTTATGGCAACGTAAAATACTATATGAATCCGATCAGAAAACACACAGCAAAATCAGCATTTGATCTAGAGGGCGTAAAAGAGCTTCCTAGAGTCGATATCATCTACTCTCATGCAAATGACAATCCTGACTTTGTAAACATAGCTGTTAAAAACGGTGCAAAAGGCATCGTTAGCGCTGGTCTTGGCAATGGCAACCCTTACTTTAGCGTACTTGACGCACTTGGCGAGGCTTCAAAAGCTGGCGTAGTGGTAGTTCGCGACTCACGTGTAGGAAGCGGTGAGACAACTATGAACGGCGAAGTAGACGACGCAAAATACGGCTTTTTAACAAGCGATAACCTAAACGCGCAAAAAGCTAGAGTGCTTTTGATGCTTGCGCTTACAAAAACAAGCGACAAAGCCAAAATTCAAGAGTATTTCTTAACTCACTAAAAAAGAGGCGGCTTAGTCCGCCTTTTAAATTTAAGCTATAAATTTGATCGCAGGATCTGATTTATGGATTAAATTTTTATATTTGTTAGCTAAATTTCAAGGCTTTTTATGGACTTCTTACTCTTTTTCGTCACGCTTGCTCCTATCTCGCTAATGCCCGGTATTAACATGACCTATGCTATGAGCGTTGGTATGAGCCTTGACTACAAGCACTCGTTTTTTGTGATGGCTGGGCAGCTTTTAGCACTTGCATTTGTTTCGTTTTGTTGTATGCTTGGCGTGGGTGCGGTGCTGCATCATTTTGAGTACGCATTTAAGGCGCTAAATATCATCGCAGGCCTATATATGCTCTACCTTGGCGTTATGCTATTTTTTGGCAAGGGCGAGCTTAGTATCACAAAAGTCTCAAATTCACCAAGTAAAAAGCAGATGTTTATAAATGGCCTGGTTGTCAGTGTCTCAAACCCAAAGGCTTGGACATTTTTCTCAGCCTTGCTACCTACATTTTTAGATAAAGACGATCCATTTAGCCTAACTCGCATGTGCGTGATCACGGCTTCGCTTCTTTTTGTCGAGTTTTTGGCACTAAATATCTATGCACTTGGTGGAGCTATGCTAAAGAAATTTTTACAAACGCACCTAAGGCTACTTGAAATTTGCACCGCCGTCATAGTCTGCACTATCGGCATGCTTTTACTATTTAGATAAAAGAGAATTTATGAGTTTGACATTTAGTGTAAAAAACAAAAAGAAGCTGCTTGGTGGATATGCAAAAGCTCTAAGTGAGCGTGAAATTTTAGAGCTTGTTGAAGGGCTTTTCTTTTTTAACAGTGAGCAAGAGGAGCCAGGCGCAAATGAGCTGGGCGCTGACGTGATGATCGCAGGTGTGTGGCAAAAGAGCGCTCGTGGCTTTGAGCTAAACTATGAAAATGGAAGATATATCGTTCGAGTCTGCACTCCAAGCGGCGTTGGCGACTGGCAGATCGCGCTTGAGCTACTCTCAAAGCTCTCAGCCCAAACTGGCTCACCAATAGAGTGTGACAACGAGGAAATTTACGATGAAAAGCAAATTTTAAAATTTGATTATGAAGCCGACATAATGTGGGGACTTGAGGCTCTAAAGGAGGCAAAAGAGAAAAATCAAACGCTTTATATCTCTGGCCTGGAGCGCGACGTGGCGTTTGACGCGGTTATGATAGATGAAATTTTTGCAAGCGCTAGCCCTGCGGCTAAATTCGATGAGATGATGAGGCGGGTGCAGTATCTTGACGCTTATAGCGCAAGAGAGAATTTATACGAAGATAAAAACGGGAATGAAATTTTTGGCGCATATACGCTTAGTGAAAATTTACCGACTATCTTGCCTTACGCTCCCTCCCCGTCGTGGCAGACGCAAGAAGTTCTAGGAGAGCGCAAGGTCTCGCGCTGGATACTTACGCTAGTAGTCGGCATAGACGATAGGGACGCGCACGTGCTCGGCGAATGCGAATATGGCGCTTTTATGGCAAATCTGCCAAAAGAAAAATATCGTTTCATAGACGCCGCAAACATACTGGTTGAGCCGCTTAGCGAAGAAGAGATGAGAGAAATTTTTAAAAAGGCAAATGAAGCTTAAGTTAATAAACTGCTGAAATGAAAATTCGCCTCAGGCTTGCTTAAAAATTTAAGTCGGTTTTAAGTGCAGATTTAAACTCGTAAAAGATAGGATTTTACCGGTATTGCCGCTTTTGGGGCTAAATTAGGCGAAATTCAATCTAAAATAATTTATGATTGCTTGGTTTGAAAAAGGATAAAAATGAAAATTTTAAAGGCTATTTTAGCGGCGGCATCGGCGATTTGTTATCTAAACTCGGCTGTTTTACCAGAAAGCGACTGGAGCAAAAGAGAGCTAAAAGGCGAGGTTAAAAGCATGACGGCTACGGAGCACGAATACTCTACGGACGGCTCCGGCACGCTAGAAAATACGCGCGTAAAGCGAACGGAGTTTAACGAAAACGGCTATATAGTGCAAGAAACCGAGCACATAAACGGCGCGCCAAACGGCTCGGTTTTATTTGAGTACGGCAAAGACGGGCTAGTGCGCAAAAAATATCAAGATAGCGCCGTTTATCTTTACGAATACGAATTTGACGGCGAAAATTTGGTCTCGACGGCCAAAGAGCAGCATGTGGAGGATAAATTTTACCCCCGCACGGAGAAAACCACTTACGGCAAGGACGGCAAAATGATCGCTAGGGCGACGTATTCGGGCGGGACGCTAGTGACGGACGATAGCTACGTCTACGACGAAAAGGGCGTTTTAACGCGGATAGAAAATAATATGGAGCTGCGCCACGGCATAGAGATAAGCTTCGAACGCAAGCCAAACGGCGAATACGAAAAAATCACGCAAGCCCCAAACTCAAAATGGGTCTATTACTACGCCGCAAACGGCGACGAGATGGAGTATACGTCGGTAAATTACTTCGGCTCCGAGGCAAAAATCTGGCAAATATTGCAGTTTAAAGATATAACGAGGGACGAGCGAGGAAATTTGACGCGTAAAACCTCGGTCAAATTTAAGCCCGCGGACAAATACTACGAAAACGGCGACATAACGGAAATCGGCCTATATAAAAAGCTAGAAATTAGCTACGAATACTACTAAAGTGAATTTTTGAGCTAAGGCTATTTTTCCGAAAAAATTTTGCCGTTTATTATAGATTTAACCGTTAAAAACCCGACTATCAAAATCGAAGCGACTAGAACCGCAAAAGCGCCGATTCCTAAAACTAAGTAAAAATCGCTTTGCGTAATTTCGTAAGCTTTTAAAAACGCTATGGAGCTAGCGGCCGTCGGGAAAGTAAAAGCCCACCACGATAGGGCGAATTTGAGTTTAATAAATCTTTTATACGAAAAAAGTATAAGCGCTACGAAAAATACGTTTATATTAAGTAGTATCGCTGCAAAAGCGTCGAATTGCTCGGTTAATTTTACGTATCCCAAAAACGCCATAGCCGGCGGCGCTAGCGTAATGACTAGTGTCGGGACGAATTTGTCGGCTAACTTATCGCAAAAAACTAACCTATAAAATATAACGGCGAATAAAATAATCCAGAAAAATAGCCCCAAACTAAAATAATACCAGATCGCTTGAGATTTTTCGGCTATGATCGGGATTAGCAAGTTGCCCACTACGGGGATAAACCATGCCGGATTTAGCGTCGCGATATCGAATTTTTCGTCGATCCAAAAAGAAATTACATAAAGCGTAAAAATCGTTTGCAAGCCTAAAGCCGCGTAAAAAAGCGAGTAGTATAGTCGCGGCGCGTCTTTGTAGGCTAGAGCTAAAAGAAAAAGCGAGATGATGAATCCGCCGAAAAAATTTATCCTTATAGGGTGCGAAAATTCGGCCTTTACCTCTTCTTTAAATTTTAAAAGCTTAAAGAGGTAAAACGCCGAGAGTAGGCAAAATACCGTGCAGTCTAGCGCTCTAAGCGCCGAGAATATCTCGCCCGGTAAATCAAATATCTCGCTTAGTTTCTTATAGGCCGCGCAAAGCCCTCCAAGCCCCATAGTACCGGCAAAAAGCATAATCGGAAGCGATTTTATTTTGCTTTGCGAGTCGTTTTTCTTAACGTCGTGCATTGTTTTTCTTTTCGTATTAAATTTTTATGCAATATTACCTATAATAAGGTTAAATTTTTGTAACGAAGTCACGAAAGGGCAAAATGCTAAGCGAAGAGTTAAAAGAAATTTTGCGCGAGAGGTTTACGAATAATTTCGATCTAGCAAGCGAGGATCTAAATGCGATCTTTGCTAACGCGTATCTAAAAACCGTAAAGAAGGGCGATATATTTTACTCCGGAAACGATTGCTTCGGATTTATCCTTATACTAAAAGGCGTTTTAAGGGCGTTCGTGTCGTCTAGCGCAAAGGAAATAACGATATTTAGGCTAGCTAAAGACGAGAGCTGCGTGCTGTGCGATACGTGTTCTATAAATTCGCTAGAAAATAAAGTAAGCGTCGAAACCGAGCAAGATAGCGAGATCATCGTTATTCCGGCGCGAATTTACAAACCTCTTAAAGAAAAATATCCGAGCGTTTTAAATTTTACTCTAAAAATCGTAGCCGATCGGTTTGCCAGAACGATAAACGTTATGGAACAGGCTTTGTTTTCGCCGCTTTCGGCGCGGATTATGAATTTTTTATCCCAAAGCATCGAAAATCTAAACGAAAATTTTATAAAAATAACTCACGAAGAGCTGGCGAATCATCTAGGAAGCGCTAGAGAAGCGGTATCTAGGGTGCTTAAAGAGCTTGAGAGAAGCGGGCAAATAACGCAAAGCCGCGGCGAAATAAGGCTTGTTTCTTAAAATTCTCGTTTTAAGGTAACTTTGTTACGGAGAGAGCGGCCTTTTTTAGGTAGCATTTCATAAACTCGTTTTAAAGGAGAATTTATGAAAGGACTGCAAAGAAGAGACGCTTTAAAGCTAATGGGGGCCGCGGGACTAGCCGCGAGTATGAGCGGTTGCTCGGCAACGGGCGGCGAAAACGACGATATAAATTCTAAAATCGTCATAATGGGCGCGGGACTTAGCGGTATCGCGTTGGCGGCTAAACTTAGAAGAGATATGCCTAACGCCAAGGTAATTCTCGTGGATAAAGACGAGAAATTTTACTATCAGCTGGGCTTTACGCTAATCGCCGTCGGAATTTACGAAGCTAGCGACGTCGTTTACGAAAAAGCGGATTATATCCCGCAAGGAGCCGAGTGGATACGCAAAAACGTATCGGAGATAAAGCCGGAAGCCAATCTGCTCGTCCTAGACGACGGGAGCGAGCTGGGGTATGATTATCTAATCGTAGCAAGCGGCGTGGAATACGATTTTGAGGCCGTTAAGGGGCTAAGCTTAGAGGATATTAACGATACGAGCGGCAACATATCCTCCGTCTACACTCTACAAGGCGCCGTAAAAAGCAACGAGTTGATGAAAAAATTCTCTCAAAACGGCGGCGCGGCTGTATTTTGCGATCAAAAAACCCCGATGAAATGTAGCGGCGCTAATAAAAAAGTAACATGCATGAGCGAAGATAGGCTGAGGTTGGCCGGTAACCGCGATAAAGGCAGCGTTAATCTTTACGTCGGCGGCGGCAAGCTTTTCGGCGATCCGACTTATGCCGCGGCGATGACTCAAATAATGATAAAAAGAAAGATAAAATTTAATCTTCGCCACCAAATCGTAGCCGTTGATAAAAGCTCAAATACCGCTACTTTCGAGTTTTGGACGGCGTATAGGCAAAACGGTGAAGATAAAATCGCGTCCGAGCTAATCGACGTAAAATACGACTGGCTCCACTTGCCGCCCAAGCAAAAAGGAAGCGAAATTTTAGCTCGCGCCGGCCTAACTAAAGAGGGCGACAAGCTAAATTTCCTAGCCGTCGATAAATACAGTTTGCAAAGCGTTAAATTTAAAAATATATTCGGTATCGGCGATATTTGCGGATTTGCGGCCGGCAAAACGGGGGCTAGCGTTAGGAAAATGTATCCGATTTTAGCTAAAAATTTAGCCGATACGATAAAAGGACGAGAAACTAGCGAGAAATTTACCGGATATACGGCTTGCCCTTTTATTACCAAATACGGCAAGGCCATAATGGTAGAGTTCGACTGGGAGGGAACGGCTCCGACGCTAGAGTGCTTCGGCGCTACCAGAGAGAGCTATATGAGTTGGCTGGTTAAAATTTACGGATTTAAACCTATGATTATGAACGGAATGCTAAAAGCTTTAGCTTAAAGGAGATAAAATGAGCGTTTTAGATAAAACTATACGTTTGATTATAGCGGCGATTTGGTTTTTTATTTTCGGATTTATTTGCGACTGCTGGTTGTGGACGGTCGGACTAATTCCGCTTTTAACGGGATATTACGGCTACTGCCCGCTTTATAAAATTTTTAAGAAAAGGTAAAAATATGGTAAGCGTGAAAAGTAGAATTATCAGGGTCGTACTGGGGCTAATTTTTACGGTAGCGGTTTGGTATTTTTACGAGAGCTACTGGGCGTTAATCGGGTTAATCCCGATTATCGTCGGCGTTACGGGTTTTTTGCCCTGCGTGTAAATTCTTAGGCAGGTGTTCTTTAAATTTAAAAAAATAAAAGAGGGCGTTAAACGCCCTTTACCTTGCCCTTTAGCCGTTTGGGCCGCAAATTTTATTCGCCGTTTGATGAATTATTTAGCTACTTTTGGCTAAAATCTCGAAAATTTAAAAAAGGCGAAACGATGAATAAAGTTTGGAAATTCGGCGACAATATCGATACCGATATAATTATCGCCGCCAGATACTTAAATACTTCCGACGAAAATATCTTAGCAAAACATATAATGGAGGACGCCGATCCTAATTTTAGCTCCAAGATAGATAAGGGCGACATTATCGTAGCGGGCGAAAATTTTGGCTGTGGTAGCTCTCGCGAGCACGCTCCTATCGCGCTTAAAGCTGCCGGTATAGGCGCGGTGATAGCTAAAAGCTATGCGAGAATTTTTTATAGAAATAGCTTTAATACAGGACTTTTGATACTGGAAATCAAAGAAACGGACGAGATAAACGAGGGCGACGAACTAAAAATAGACGTAGATAACGGCGCGATCGTAAATTTAACCAGCGGCAAAGAGTATAAATTTAGCCCCATACCGCCTTTTATGCAAGAGCTTTTAAATGCCGGCGGACTTATAGAATACGCAAAAGTAAAGTTGGATTAAATAATGAGAGAATATAAAATTTGTGTTATAAAAGGCGATGGCATCGGCCCTGAGATCATAGATGAAGCTATAAAAATTTTAGATGTCGTTAGCGCTGAGTTTGGGATAAAATTTGAGTACGACTACAAGCTTATGGGTGGTGCAGCTTATGATGTATTTGGCGTGCCTTTGCCAGATGAGACGCTTAGTTCTGCTCTAAGCTCAGATGCTGTGCTTTTTGGAGCGATCGGCGGCGAGAAATGGGATAGCCTGCCAAGACATCTAAGGCCAGAGAGTGGGCTTTTAAAGATTAGAAAAGAGCTTGAAGCTTATGCGAATTTACGCCCAGCCATTGTTTTTGATGAGCTAGTGGATGCTAGCACGCTAAAGCCAGAGGTTTTAAGAGGCGTTGATTTTGTCGTGGTTCGTGAGCTAACAGGCGGACTTTATTTTGGGCAGCCACGTGAAAAAGGCGAAGATAGAGCGTTTAATACGATGGTTTATTCTAAAATGGAGATCGAGCGCATAGCAAAGATCGCCTTTGAGACGGCTATGCTTCGCAAGAAAAAGGTCTGCATGGTCGATAAGGCAAATGTGCTTGAGACAAGCCAGCTTTGGCGCGAGGTGACTAGCGAGGTGGCAAAGGGCTATCCTGAAGTAGAGCTTAGCTTTATGTACGTTGATAACGCAGCGATGCAGCTAGTAAGAGCTCCAGCAAATTTTGACGTCATACTTACTGAAAATTTATTCGGTGACATCTTAAGCGATGAAGCGAGTATGGTTTGTGGCTCGATAGGACTTTTGCCAAGCGCTAGCATGGGCGGCAAAGTGGGAATTTATGAGCCAATACACGGCTCAGCTCCAGACATCGCAGGGCAAGGCATAGCAAACCCAATCGCAACAATTTTAAGTGCAGCGATGATGCTAAGATACGCATTTAGTGAAAATGAAGCCGCAGATGCGATAGAAAATGCTGTGAAAGAGGCACTTGCAAAAGGTTATAGAACAAAAGATATCGCTGCTTTTAACGCAGTTGAAATTTGCTCAACTAGCGAGATAGGTGATGTTATCGCAGGATTTATCAAAAAATGAAAAATACAATCACTGAAGCACTGATCTACGAAGCTCAGGGGCTAAAAGATGATGCACTTGAAATTTATAAAAATATCTTAAAGCAAGATCCGTCAAACAAAGATGCCCTTAGCGCGATAAACCGTCTGAGCGGACTTCGCAAAGAGCGAGCGATAAAAAACGAGCAGATGAAAGAGTTTTTTATAGCGATGAAAAGTGACGAAGAGATAAATGAATTTAAAAGGTGGTTGATAAGATTATGAAGCTTGATGATATCGCTAGAATGGCAATCAGTGAGGTTAGCGCTGAGCTTGAAAAAATAGAAGCATTGCAAAGTAAGAAGCAAGAAGAGCTCGAGCGTGAGAATCTAAAAAAAGAGCTTTTGGCCATAGAGAATAATGAAAATGCGCTAAATAACGAGCTAAAAGTTGAGGCAAATTTACAAAATGAGCAAGCGTTTGAGATAAAAGAGGAGCCAGCAAGTCTAACAAAAAGTAGAGAGGTGAGCGAAGAGAAAATTTTCTTAGCAAACCTTGCTGAGCGCATAGAAGTGCTTTTTGAAGGGCTTAAACAAACTAGTGAACAAAATCTTGCTTCAAGGCTTGAGCTAACGACAAAATTTTTAGAATTTACCCTTGCAAATATCGAAAATAGACTCCAAAATCTCTCAAAATAAGCCATTGGATGGCTCAAAAAATGAGATAAAAATCAAAAATGAAATTTATAAAAATAGCGAGCTAGACTTTTTTAGATCGCTATTTGCTCCATTTACTTCACGTGTCTATCTAGTTGGTGGCTGCGTGAGAGATGCGTTCTTGGGGCGAGAAATTTATGATTATGACATCGAAGTTTATGACATTGAACCTTTAAAATTTAATGAGCTAATGGCTAGCATAGGCGCTAGCGGTGTTGGCAAAAGCTACTTTATCTACAAATACAAAAACTATGATATTGGGCTTCCAAGAAGCGAGAGCAAAACTGGAAATTCACACAAAGACTTTGCAGTAAGCTATATTAACGATCCCAAAATAGCGAGCCTTAGGCGAGATTTTACGATAAATGCCATGATGATGAATATCTTTAATGGAGAAATTTTAGACTTTTACGGCGGGAAGCAAGATCTAGCAAAAAAGATATTAAGGCACATTGATAGTGAGAAATTTAAAGAAGACCCACTAAGGGTGCTTAGAGGAGTGCAATTTAGCTCTAGGCTTGATTTTAGTATAGCTGATGAGACGCTAGCTCTCATGAAAAGCCTTAGTTTGGAGCATCTAAGCAGAGATAGGATAAATACTGAGCTTATTAAATTTTTTCGTGCAAAGTATCTAGAAAAAGGAGCTTACTATCTTTTTGAGCTTGGACTTTTTAAAGAAATTTTTGGTATGCAAATTTCTATGGACGATGGATTTTTAAGCGATCTTAAGAGTGCTAGAGAATTTGTGGATGATGAGAGATTATTTTTATATCTTTTGTTTGGCAAATTTGAGCTTGACACAAAAGAAATTTTAGAGAAAATGCGTCTGCCAAAGAGCTACTTTTCTATCTTAAAGCAGCCTTATTTTAAGGACATGCCAAGCGATAAAGAGCTAATGCAAATTGCCATAAATATGCCCATAAAATCATGGCTTGGAGCTTATAATAAAGAGCGGATAGAGCGTGCCAAGAAGCTTGGAATTTATGAGACGAAATTTGACCCGAAAGTCGATGTGGCAGAAATTTTATCAGCTGGTTTTAAAAACGAAGAGATCGCAAAAGAGATAAAACGTAGGCAAGAGCTTGAAATTTCAAAATATCTAAGCGAGCATAAGCCTAGAAAAGATTAGTCTTTAAAACTCTTAAAAGCCCATTTTGGCTAAAATAGGCTAGTTTATAACACTTTTTAAGGCAAAGAAAGCTTATGTTTAACATAGTCTTAGTTCATCCTCAGATACCGCAAAATACTGGAGCTATCGGTAGAATGTGCGTTAATGCAAATTTAAAGCTACATATCGTTAAGCCAACGGTCTTTGATCTGAGCGAAAAGGCTGTTAGACGAGCAGGGCTTGACTACTGGAAAATTTTGAATCCAAAAATTTGGGATAGTTTGGAAGAATTTTTAGAAGCAAACTTAAGCCATAAGGATAGATTTTTCTTCGCTACCACAAAGACAAATAGGCTTTACTACGAGGCTAGGTTTAAGCCAGGGGATTTTATATTTTTTGGTGGTGAGAGTACTGGGTTGCCAAGAGAATTTATGGATATAAATTTTAAAAACGCCATAACCATACCAATGGGAAAAGAGGGCAGAAGCTTAAATTTAGCTATGAGTGCTGGCATTATCGCTTATGAGGCGATCAGGCAAAATATCGCTGAATTTGACTTTAGGAGTGAGATTTGAGAGTAGTTTTTGCTTTGGTTTTTACCATTTTAATGGCATTTGCGAGTGAAATTAGCATCGCAACTTATAATGTGCAAAATTTATTTGATTGCAAAGATGATGGTAGCGAGTATCTTGATTTTAAAGTAGGCGTATCAAAGTGGGACTGTGAGGCGGCTGATTCAAAACTACAAAGAACAAGACAAGTCATAAATGCACTAAATACCGACATTATCGCACTTCAAGAGATCGAAAATGAGCAGGTTTTAAAAGCTCTGGTAAGTGATAGCGAGTATAAATTTGTAAGCTTTACAAAGGAGAAAAACTCGCCTGTTGGGCTTGGGCTTATTTCAAAGTTGCAGCCAAGTGGCAGTGAAATTTTTAAAGTTCCAAATGTAAAGACGAGAAATATTTTAAAGGTTGTTTTTGAGACGGAAGGCAAGAAATTTAGCATATTTGTAAATCACTTTCCAACTTATAAAAATGGCATAAATATGCAAAAAAAGGCTGAAAAAACGTTAAGAACGGCTCTGGGTAAAGAGAAAAATGCAATTATTCTGGGTGATTTTAACTCGCCTTTTGGACAAAAATCTATCCTAAATGACATCATCGCAACGAGAAATTTTTATGATCTTTATAAAGAGCTTGAGCCAAAAGATAGATACTCTCATGCAGTGCATGGCAAAAAAAGAGCGATTGATCATGTTTTGCTTTCACCTAGTTTTATGGAAAATGGCGATCTAAGTTATGTTAGTGGCAGTTTTGAAGTCTTTAAACCAAGCTTTACAGTCGATGAAAAAGGCTTTGCAAAGAGTGACCTTTATTCGGATCACTTTGCATTAAAGTTTAAAATCTCAACTGATCCAAGCCCAGTAAAAAAAGGCTTTGTGGGTAAATTTTTTAAAAAAGATGAAAATAAAGCCAATAAAAAAACAAGCGAGCAAAGCTATAAGACGGCCGATGTAGATACGCTTTTTGATCATCCAGAAGCCGTGCCAGTCGTGATTGAAAAAGCGGTTGTTATCTTAAAAGATAAGCATGGCTTTATTTTCTCGAAAAATCACCGCGGAATTTATGTCTATGATCCTAAAAATAGCGTTACTGTAGGCGAAGAGCTAGATATTTTAGTAAGGCGAATGAAAATTTATAAAGATGCGCTTGAAGTCAGCTCTTATGAGATCATAAATGAGCATGGCACAAAAGATATTAGCGAAAATTTACTAGATGCATCGCAATTAAGTGAAGCTAGAAGTGGCGATGTCTTTGCTAAAATTTCGGGCAGACTAGAGAGGGGCTATCTGCATACACCATACGGTAAGATCAGGGTTTATAGTAAGAAAAAGCTAAAAGATGGCGAGTATAGTTTTGAAAACGTGAGAGTTAAAATTTATAAGAGAGAAAACCAAATCGTTGTGGAGTAGAAAGTGCAAATTTTAGATATTTTTATGATCACAGCATTTGTTTTGTTTGCTATTTTTATGATAAGAGGGGTTGTTTTGCAGGCACAAGAAAAGGAGAGAGTAAGAAAAATGATAAGAGAAAAAAGAGAAAATTTTAATAAAAAGAGTGAAATATGAAAGAGTTATTACTTGAGATCGGAGTTGAAGAACTTCCAGCGATACCATTTTTAAGAGAGCTACCAAATATCAATACTAAATGGCAGGCTGTGCTTGAAAAATATAACATTGCAAGCGAGTTTAAATTTTATTACACGCCACGTCGTTTGGTCTTTTTTCATGAGAAATTTCCTAAGGCTCAGCCCGATAGCGTGGCTAGTTTCGTTGGTGCGCCAAAGCAAGTAGCACTAAAAGACGGAGCTTTCACAAAAGCAGCACTTAGCTTTGCTAGCAAATATAGCATAGATGAGAGCGAGCTTAAATTTAAAGAGATAGACGGCAAAGAGGTGCTCTACTACGAAAAAGAGGTAAAAGGCGAGCCAGTCGCTAAGATAATGGGCGATATGGTTGAGGAGTTTTTAAAGAGTCTAAATTTTGGCAAGTCTATGCGCTGGGGCAACGGCGAGTTTGAGTTTATCCGCCCGATAAGATCGTTTTTATGCTTGCTTGGAGATGAGGTCATTAAATTTAACAAATTTGGCGTAGAGAGCAGTAACTCTACCTATCCTCACAGAAGTATCAGCTACGACAAGATAAAAATTTCAAATATAAAAGAGTATTTTGAAGGCTCAAAGAGCCGTGGTGTCGTGCTTGAAGCAGACGAGAGAGAAAAAATAATCCTTGATGAGTTTGAAAAGATCAGCCAAAAAAGTGGGCTAAAGATCGAGATCGATAAAGACTTGTTGGCTGAAGTCGTGGCGATCACTGAGTATCCGACGGCACTTCTTGGCTCATTTGAAGAGGAATTTTTGGAGGTGCCAAGCGAGGTCATCATCACTTCTATGAAAGAAAATCAGCGCTACTTCCCAGTCTTTAAAGGTGGCAAACTGGCAAATGGCTTTGTGGTTGTTAGCAACGCCATAACGCAGGACTATTCGCTCATCATCAAAGGCAACGAAAAGGTGCTAAGAGCAAGACTAAGTGATGCGATGTTCTTTTGGCAAAGCGACCTAGCGCACGAATTTGGCCCAGAAAAACTAAAAAATATAACTTATCTAAAAGAGCTTGGAAGTATCTACGAAAAAGAGCTTAGAGAGCTACAAGTGGCTAAAAAGCTTGCTAGCAACTATGACGAGCTACTCAAAAAAGAAGCTGGCGAGTACAGGGCTAAGCTAGAGCGAGCTGTGATGCTAAGCAAGGCTGATCTTACAACGCAGATGGTTTATGAATTTACCGAGCTTCAAGGTATCATGGGCGCTTACTATGCAAAGGCTAAAAACGAGGATAAAGACGTCGTTTTAGCCATAAAAGAGCAGTATTTGCCAGACGGCGAGGAGGCGGAGTGTCCAAGCAAGGTATTTAGCTCGGTTGTGGCGCTTTCAAATAAGCTTGATACGCTAATGGGGCTCTTTAGTATTGGCAAAATCCCAAGCGGCACCAAGGACCCATACGCTCTAAGACGTGCGGCAAATGGCGTGATAAAGATCGTTTTGGCACATAATTTGAAATTTAATGTAAAAGAAATTTTAGAAGATATCGCAAAAGATTATAAGAAATTTGACGTTGAAGTGCTTATAAATTTCATCCTTGATAGGCTCTACACCTTTTTTGATGCAAATGCTTCTATCGTAAAAGCGTGCATAAAAAGCGGCGAAAAGGATATCTTGGAGCTAACAAAGATGATAGAAGCACTTGCTAAAATTTCTAGCGAGCCAAGCTTTAGAGAGAATTTCTCTACATTTAAGCGCCTTGCAAATATCATCAAAGACGATAAATTTAGCAAGATCAATGAGAGCCTCTTTGAGATAGATGCTGAAAAAGCCCTAAATAATGCGTTTAAGGCGGTTGATAAGAGCCTAGCATACGAGCCAAGGCTAAAAGCGCTATTTGCTCTAAAACCGCAGATCGATGAGTTTTTTGACAAAGTTATGATAAATGTTGAAAACGAGAAAGTGCGAAATAACCGCATAGCTACCATCGGTCAAATTTATAGTGAGATACTAAAAGTAGCTGATATAAAAGAGATCAGCTTTTAAATTTGCGCCAGCTTCAGGCTCTTGCTTGGGCTGGCTTTTTAAAATTTATATTCCTAAAACTACCTAAAAATATCAAATTCTGGCTCATAAGCCTTAGTTTTTACCCCAAAATATCCAAGAACTGAGCTAAAGATAAAATCATGCGAAAAGCTCTCATATTTTCTAGTTTTTAGCCTTTTTAAAAGCTTGCTATTACTTGAAAAGATGATGGCTGGGATGTGTTTTTGCTCATCTGGAGCGATGGAGTAAGGTAGACCATGTAAATATATGCCGTTTTCACCTAGGCTCTCTCCGTGATCTGAGAAAAAGAACATGGTAACTTCAAATTCATCTTTTCTTGCTTCAAGGGCGTTTATCAGCTCACTTTGTAGATAGTCCTCATATAAAATAGTGTTGTCGTAGGTATTTGCTATCTCATCTGGTGTGCATTTATTTAGCTCGGCAGTGTCGCACGTTGGGGTAAATTCTTTAAATTTGCTTGGGTAGCCTTTGTAGTAGATAGGGCCGTGCGAGCCTTGCAGATGTAGCACGATAAAGGTGGTGGAATTTGCATCTTCGATGACCTTTTTTGCTTCATTAAATATCACTTCGTCAAAGCCTTCTGCTCTATGATCTGAAGTATGGTTTTGATCGAGATTGTCGCAAACGCCCTTGCAACCGCCGCTATTGTTGCCAAAAAAAATATGTTTTTATGCCAAGTTTATTGATGATATCAACTAAATTTTCACGAGCTTTTGCTTCACGGTTGCTAAAATTTTCTCGCTTTAAGTCTGAAAATAAGCAAGGCACACTAGTCTCTGTGGCTGTTCCACATGAGTAGAAATTTGTAAAACTTACCACACCTTTTTGCTTAGTAAATTTATTCGTATCATTTTTGGTGTAGCCATTTAGTGAGTAGTTTCTGCTTCTTTGTGTCTCGCCAACTATCAAAACCAAAATTTTCTTTTTATTATCAGCTAGTACCGCATCATCTGCTACATAAGTAAAAGGTAGTGGTTTTTGAGTGATCGATTTTGCTAGTTTTATAGCTGAGTAGATGGGATAGTATGGGAGCAATGCAGTTCTTAAATTCGAATGCTCTCTAAAAATAAGATAAAAATAATTGCAAATATAAGAAAAAGAGTATAGAAAAAAGAGTGGATTATTTTATAAAAAGCCATAATAATAGGACTCAAGTGTAAATGGCTAGAAATTTCAAATAAAAAATAAGATTATTTTTTCTTGCCTTTGGAGTTTTTTGCTTCAGATTTTTTGACTTTCGCATTATCTTTTATGCTAAGTTTTTCTTTAACTTTTTGCATATCGTTAAAGCCAATACCTTGGACTTTTTCAAGTTCATCGATGCTTTTAAATTTATGGGCTTTTCTGTATTTTATAATGTTTAACGCCTAGCCTTTACTTAGCCCAAGCCCCATTAACTCGTTTTTGCTGGCCGTATTTAGATTAGCGCCATATGCAATACTTGCAACTACCAAACAAAGTAAAATTTTAATCCTCATCTTATCTTCCTAAAACAATAATCCATCATTTTCTTGATCTTGTATGATGTCATTTGCCGGTATATTTTGAGGTAGTGGCGAGTCGTTTGTGTAGTATTCGTCACTGCCACCATAATAGCCTTTATAAACACCATCTGGCTGCTCAAATGCACGTCTTAAAGTAGGATAAAGCTTAATGTAGCCTTCCATAAATTTTTTAAACACAGGTGCGGCTGTTCTACCACCACCCTCAACTTTTTTCATAGGGCTGTTATCATCATTTCCGTACCAGATTATCGCTTCAATATCAGGCGAGTAACCACAAAACCAAGCATCGATGTTATTGTTTGTTGTGCCGGTTTTGCCTGCTATTTGGATACCATTTATTTTAGCGTTGCGTCCAGTACCGTTATTTACGACATTTTGAAGAAGTGTCGTCATCAAAAATGCTTGCTCTGGTTTTAGTACCTGCTTTCTTTGTGGTTCATAGTCCATCGAAGCCCCAAAACTATTTTCTATATGCTTAATAAGTGTCGGCTCAACCATCTCGCCCTCATTTGGGAACATCGAGTAAAATTTTGCGAAATCAAGTGGCGAAATCCCAAAACTTCCAAGTGCGATAGATAAATTTTCTGGGATATCGTTAAAGCCCATATCCGTAAGCTGTTTACGAACCGAGCTAAGGCCAAGGTCGTTTAGCAAATTTATGGTTGCGAGGTTACGCGACTGGGTTATGGCTGATTTTATAGTGATATATCCTTGAAAACCGCCGCTATAATTCTTTGGCGTCCACTCTTTGCCATTTCCCATGTCAAATGTCCTGGCGATATCAGCCACTTGAGAAACGACTGAGTAGCCACTATCAAGAGCGATTTGGTATATAAACGGCTTAAAGCTAGATCCTGGCTGGCGCTTGCTTTGAGTGGCACGGTTATAACTGCTTTTTGCGTAGTCAATACCGCCAATTAGTGCCAAAATTTGACCACTTTGTGGATGAGTGACTACTATAGCTCCATTTAGGATTTCTGCATTTGCTTTTTTGTCGCGTTTTAAAATTTCATTGTAGCCATAAACTAGAGCTTCTTGAGCGATCTTTTGAACATTTAGATCAACTGTGCTTTGTATCTTGTAACCGCCAGTTTTTATATCGTCAAATTTTTTAGAGGCCTCTTTTATTATCTCATCGACTACATAAGGGGCTTTATTTCTTGTGAGAGTATCGTCAAAGACCGCTGGCTCTTCAAGCACACCTTTGCGGTACTCGTCCTCATTTATCCAGCCGATGCTATACATTCTCTCAAGTACTCTGTTTGCACGGCTAAGCGATAGGTCAAGGTGCTTTGTAGGATCATAGGTGCTTGGAGCCTTTGGCAAGCCAACTAGCATGGCAACCTCTTTTATGCTTAGCTCATTTAGCTCTTTTCTAAAATATCCCTCAGCTGCTGTTTTTATGCCGTAGTAGCCATGCCCAAAATATACGTGATTTAGGTATCTTTCGATAATATCTTCTTTACTAAGCTCGCTTTCAAGCTTCATAGCAAGCACGATCTCTTTTATCTTTCTTGTAAATTTCTTCTCACGGCTTAGAGCCAAATTTTTAATGAGCTGTTGTGTTAGTGTCGAAGCACCCTCGACCAGCTTTCTAGCTTTAATATCTTTTATGGCAGCCCTTGCCATGGCTTCTATATTTATGCCACCATGCTCAAAGTAGCTCGTATCTTCGATAGCTACGAGCGCTTCGATGACACGCGGCGGGATGTCGTTATACTTTACGTAAATTCTATTTTCTTCAAAGATATTTGCGATGAGTTCGTTATTTCTATCAAAAATTTGTGTTGTAAGCTTTGGTTTATAATCAATAATAGCGTAAGCATCAAATCTAACTTGCGAATAAAAATATAAAAATGCTCCGCCAAGCGAAATGGCAACTATAAAGATAAATGCCAAGATATATTTCATAAAAATGCCTTTAATATTTTTAAATTTAGTCCCATGGCCGTGCTGGTTTCGCCGTGCTGGGAGATGATATATTTTTTATTAAAATTTTCTATCGTCATGGCTCCAGCCTTGCCTTGCCACTCATTATTTTTTATGTATTCATTAAGGTCATGTTCGTCAAATTTCTTAAATTTATACGTAGTCCTACTTACGTTTATAAGCTCAAATTCGCCTAAAAACATCATCGCTGTATAGACGCTACATTCGTTGCCACTTTGTAAATTTAGCATGGCAATCGCTTCTTTTTCATCCTTTGCTTTACCTAAAATTTTATCTCCACACGCCACACAGCTATCTGCAAAGAGCAAATTTTTAAGACCCATGTTTTCTTTTAAAAATTGTTCTTTTTTAGCTTTTACGACATTTTGGACATAAATTTCAGGCTTTACATTTTTTTCTATCTTGCTCTCGTCAAACTGGAAAGAAATTTGAGTGAAATTTATGCCAGCATCTTTTAACAATTTTGCCCTTGTTGGCGAGCTTGAAGCGAGTGTTATCATAAAAATACCTTATAGCTTATACCAAGATAAATAGCTGCTAGCGAAGCTAATAAATTTAATGGTGTGAAGTAATAAATTATAACGATCAAACTCTCGTTTAGCTCGATCATTTCATGCGATCTTAGTGCTTTTAAAGCCTTTTTGTATCTATAAAATATATAACTTAAATTTAATAGCAAAAATAGTTCTATTGCGCATTTTGTTGCCACCATTGCACTTGCCATAGGATTTGTCAAATTTGCATCATAAAATCTAAAAATTATAACCACACTTGTCGCTATCACGCAAAGGATTAGTATGAAAATCGCAATGCCAAAGCGTCTTATAATGTGAAGTAAGATGTGATAGCGTTCCTTGTCTTCAAATTTATTTTTTATAAAGTAACTTCCAACAAGTACAAGACCGGCTTGTAGTCCCACAAAAAGAGCTACAAAGCATACATGCAAAAATAGTACTACTTGGTCAAATTTTATAAAAGCTATATCGTAATGACTCATTTTTCTAAGGCTTGCCTTGCGTACTCAAGTGAGTCTTTTATCGCATCTTCTATCATTGATGCATCTTTGCCACCGGCTGTTGCAAAGTCATCTTTGCCACCGCCATTGCCACCTAGGATTTGCGCTGCAAATTTTACCCAAGCGCCTGCCTTTAAAGGAGCATTTTTAACGCCAGCTGCAAGAGAAATTTTGCCACTCTCATCGGCTTGAATTAGCAAAATAGCAGCACTTTCATGCTCATTTTTAAACTCATCTATCAAGGTTTTTATATCTCCACCATCTATGCTTGTGACGCAAAGCTTGGTTTTATTTATATCTAAATAGACTAGCTCATGAGAATTTTTAGCATTTTTTAGTTTATCTTTTAAAACTCTTAGTTCATTTTTTAGCTTTTTGACCGCATTTAGTGGCTCGGTGCTCTTTAGCTCATCTTTTAGCTCATCAAGCTCAGCTCTAAATGATTTTGCTAAATTTAGCGCAGCCCTTGAGCAAACAGCCTCTATACGCCTAACGCCAGCACTTACGCCGCTCTCTTTTGTGATGAAAAACGATCCGATCTCATCTATATTTTTAACGTGTGTACCGCCACAAAGCTCTTTGCTGACATTGCCAAAGCTAACGACTCTCACATCATCAGCATATTTTTCATTAAATAGTGCAATAGCTCCGCTATTTTTAGCATCTTCAAGTTTCATAAGTTCTGTTTTTGAGTTAGCGCCATTTAGTATCCACTCATTTACAAGGTTTTCAACCTTTGAAATTTCTTCGCTAGTAAGCGCCTTTGGATGAGAGAAGTCAAACCTTAACCTATCTGCCTCGACGTTTGAGCCAGCTTGAGCGATATGCGCGCCAAGCACGTTTCTAAGGGCTGCATGAAGCAAGTGTGTGGCGCTGTGGTGACGTGCGATTTCTACTCTATCGCTGCCAACTTCAAGCTCTACTTCATCGCCAACTTTTAGCGCTGCATTAGTTTTTACTAAAGATAAATTTAGTCCATGAAATTTTTGTGTATCAAGCACATTTGCTTTGCCTACTATCTTACCGCTATCACCGCACTGACCGCCACTTTGAGCGTAAAATGGAGTAACATCAAACATCACCCAACCCTCTTTGCCAGCATCTAAACTATCTACATTTTTAAATTCTTCATCAAGCAGGGCTAGAATTTTACTTTTGCTTTTAAGCTCTTCGTAGCCTATAAATTTATTCTCGCCAAATTTTTCAAGTAGCTCTTTAAAATCACCCTTCGCACTCTTGTCGCCACTGCCTTTCCAAGCAGCTTTTGCACGTGCTTTTTGCTCGCTCATAAGCTCATCAAACCTTGCCTCATCGACCTTTAAGCCCTTTTCTCTAAGCATATCAGCCGTTAGATCAAGTGGGAAGCCAAATGTGTCATAAAGCTTAAACGCAGCCTCTCCACTAAAAATTTCTTTTGTATTTTTAAGCTCGCTCTCAAATAGCTCTAAACCACTAGCGATTGTCGCCAAAAATCTCTCTTCTTCAAGCTTGATCTGCTCTTTTACAGCCGCTTTTTTCTCATTTAAATAGGTGTAGTGCTCGCCCATAAGCTCGCAAACTTTATCGACAAGCTTATACATAAATGGCTCTTTTATGCCTAGCAAGTATCCATGGCGGATCGCACGGCGTAAGATGCGACGAAGCACGTAGCCACGGCCTTCTTTATCAAATGTCGTACCTTGAGCTAGCAAAAATGTGACTGAGCGGATGTGATCGCTTATGACGCGGTAGCTAGCGCCACTTTCATAGACGTATGGCTTACCACAAAGCTTTGCCACTTCGCTAATTAGTGGCATAAAAAGTGCGCTGTCGTAGTTGCTAAATTTACCTTGCAAGATAGCAGTAACGCGCTCAAGTCCCATGCCAGTATCAATACTTGGCTTTGGTAGTGGGCTTAGTTTGCCATCGGCGCTTCTTTCATACTGCATGAAAACAAGATTCCAAATCTCTAAAAATCTATCGCCATCGCCACCCATGTAGTCTTCAGGTGTGTTAAAGTGTTCAGCCCCTTGATCGTAAAAAATTTCACTGCAAGGGCCACATGGTCCAGTATCTCCCATTTGCCAGAAGTTATCGTGATCGCCAAAGCGGTAAATTCTCTCTTTTGCGATGTGAGTGCTCCAAATTTCAAATGCTTCATCGTCGTTTTCGTGAACGGTTACATAAAGCTTATCTTTTGGCAGTTTTAGTACTTCTGTTACAAATTCCCAAGCGTAAGCGATCGCCTCTTTTTTGAAGTATTCGCCAAAACTAAAATTTCCTAGCATCTCAAAAAATGTGTGATGGCGCGCTGTGTAGCCGACGTTGTCAAGGTCGTTGTGCTTACCACCAGCTCTTATGCAGGTCTGACAGCTAGTGCGAATAGGTGGTGTTGGGCGTGGCACTTCGCCTGTGAAAATGCTCTTAAACGGCACCATGCCAGCGTTTGTGAAAAGTAGTGTTGCATCGTTTGGCACGAGTGGTGCAGAAGCTACGACTTCGTGACCTTTTGATTTAAAAAAATCAAGATATGCCTTTCTTATATCTAAATTTTGCATTTTTATCCTCGTTAGTTTTAAATTTTGCTCGATTTTAGCTAAAAATCGTTTGTAAATTTATAAAAAAATACAAAATTAATTTTTGCTTAATATATTTTATAAATTTATTTGTTTAAAAGCGATTTGCAATTAAAATAGCCTAAAAATTTATAACTAAAAGGTCTTTAGTGAAACTCAAAATTGGTATTGTTGGATACAATCTAGTTGGCAAGCGGCACTATATGGAGCTGAGGCGTTCTGACAAATTTGAAGTTTGTGGAGTTTTTGATAAAGAAAATAGAGATGATGCTTGCAGAGCTCCGTTTTTTGATGAGTTTAAAAAATTTATAGAAGTAGCCCAGCCACAAGCTGTCGTACTTTGTTTGCCTCAACATGAGATCGTAGAGGCCTTTTGTCAGTGTGCAAAATATTGCCAAAATATCTTGATTTCAAGGCCAATATTTAAAAGTGTGAGCGAACTAAAAGAGATAAAATATGCTTCAGTGGTAAATAAAGTAAGAGTTTGCACCGGCGTTGATGAGCGCTTTAATCCAACCATCGTTTCATTAAAAAAGGCACTTTTAAAAGAAGAAGAAATTTATAGCATTTCAATTGCGCATTTTAGACCACTTTGCGAAGGAAATATTATAAACGAGCTTTCGCTTTGCGATATAGACCTTGCGAAAAATTTAGTAGATAGTGAAATTTGTAGCTTTTTTTATACTCAGGCAAATAAAACAAATACCAAAATATGCGACAATGTTGGAATAAACATTAAAATGAAAAATCAAATTTTGGTGAGTATTACTGATTCTTTTTGTGGCTCTTTGGAGCGTTTTAAGATAGAAGTAAACGCAAAAGAAGGTGTTTATTTTGGCGATCTTATCGATTATAAGCTTCATAGGGTTAATGAAAATGGACAGATGAATTTAAAAACCGATCCTATAAATAACGAGATAAAAGCTCAATACGATGCTTTTTATGATCTTTGTCAAAGCGGCGAAAGTAGCGAGCTTTCAAGCATTGATGATGCGATAAAAATCAAAGAGTTATTTTGATGAAAAAGGCACTTTTGCTTTTGAATATGGGTGGGGCAAATAGCCTTGCTGATGTAGAAATTTTTTTAAAAAATATGTTTAATGATCCTTATATTTTGGGTATAAAGAATAAATTTTTAAGAAAATTTGTAGCTTTTATAATCACAAAAGGTAGGCTAAAAACGGCTAAGCATAACTACGAACAAATAGGTGGCAAATCACCTATTTGTGAGCTTACAGCTAAGCTTTGCGATAAAATTTCAAGCTTACAAAATGAGTTTGATGCAGTTGATTTTGCGATGAACTATACTTCACCATTTGCAAAAGATGTGCTTAAAAAATACGAAAATTTTGATGAGATAGTGCTTTTGCCACTTTATCCTCATCATTCACAAACTACGATAACTTCGAGTTTAGATGATTTTAAAAAAGCAAAAGATGAGCTAGAGATAAAGGCTAAAATTTTGCTTTGTGGACCATTTTATGATGATGAAATTTACAACAAAATCATAATCTCGCACATAAATGAAGCTATAAATAATATAGATGTAAGCGATGTGGAGCTTATCTTTTCGGCTCATTCGTTGCCTCAAAAAATTATCGATAAAGGTGATGTCTACGAAAAGCATATAAATAAGCATGTGCAAATTCTAAGCAAAATGATAAAAGATAGCGGGTTAAACTTCAAAGAGATAAATTTAGCCTATCAATCGCGCCTTGGCCCTGTAAAATGGCTAGAGCCATCACTAAATGAAATTTTGGCAAAGTGCAAGAGTAAAAAGGCCCTTATCTATCCACTCTCTTTTTGTATAGATAACTCTGAGACCATTTTTGAGCTAGTTATTGAATATGCAAAGATCGCAAAAGAGCTAAAATTTAGCTTCTACAAGGTTGTTTGGTGCCCAAATTTTAGTGATGAGTTTGCTAGTTTTATCTTACAAAAAGCAAAAACAGCCAAAGAGATTAACTTTTAGGAATAAATCTTGCTTATAGAATATATCTCAATACAGTAAAAGGAGATATATGAAAGTACAAAATAACGACATAATCGATTATTTATTGCAATCAGGCTCAAGCAAAACTAAAGATAAAAAAAATAGTTTTGATGAAATTTTAAGCCTTGCTATGGATAAGATTGCAAGCGATGCAAAAATTTCAGATAAGATTGAACAGTTTAAAAAAAGGCTTACTGAAATCGGCGCAGTTGGTTTTATAAGTGAGTTAAATTCTAACAAGATAGAAGAGAAAATAGCCCAAAAGAAAAAGGAGTTAACAGAACTTCTAGGTATAGATGATCCCGCAAAAACACAGGATCAAAAGAATGAGCTGCTTAAGATAATGGATAAAATTTTAAGTGATTACCGCAAAGAGCTAAATGTAGCACTTGCCAATCAGGCTCTACTAGAGAAGCAAAAAAATCTTAATAGTAAGAGTAGTAGCTCGGTTAATTTAAGTTCTGTTTTAAATGAACTAGGACTTGCTTAAAATTTATATAAAAGATATTTAAGCCTATATAACTTTGCCAAAAATCTATATTTTTACGGCAAAGTTATGCCAAATTTTATAGCAGCCCCGTATATTATTGCGCTAATTAATCCAGCAAAAAAGCCAGCTACCATATCATCGCCCATTACACCAAGGCCACCTTTTACATTGCGATCGATCCCACCTATTATCGAAGGCTTTTTAATATCAAGCACTCTAAAAAGCACAAGCGAGAGTATTAGCTGAGAGATCGTAGCTCCACTAATGGCAATAGCAAGCCAAACTCCAGCAACTTCGTCTATAACGATAAAACTTTCATCGTGAGAATTTACCTTTTTTTCAAAATCATCAATAACACTAATGCTTACCAAAAATAGCAAAATACTAGCTAGAAAAAGCGTGGTTGATGATAAAAAATAAAGCACAAA
Source organism: Campylobacter concisus (assembly GCF_002914005.1). Classification (GTDB taxonomy): domain Bacteria; phylum Campylobacterota; class Campylobacteria; order Campylobacterales; family Campylobacteraceae; genus Campylobacter_A; species Campylobacter_A concisus_N. The sequence goes on from NZ_POZU01000066.1 coordinate 44,853, forward strand.
ATAAGCTACCACAGCACCAGCGATAGAACCCCAAGTACCAGGTGCTTTTGGCAAAAGTCCAAATCCAAAAAAAGTTAAAAACAGTTTTTGCATAAATTTCCTTAAGTCATCGAGGATGTTTGATAAAGCTTCATAAGCTCTTCGTAAAAGTCACGGTCAGTTTTGTTTTCAAGTAATCCTGAATTTACAAAAAGATCATCACAAAGCTTTTGCACGTCTTTGAAGCGATTTGTAAAGAGTTTGCTTAAAACTAGTGCAGAAATTTCTGGCCTCACAAGAATGGCTGGTGGCATAATGCCGTTAAATAGCAGCTCCTTGATAACATCTGGATGATATTTGATCTGATGATGTTGTCCGTGTGGGCAACTTTTGGTGCTAACTAGCGTCTTGCATTTGTTGCAATAAACTAGCTCTGGTAGTACGATTACCTCTAAATTTAGGTCGTTTTTATAAATATCAAGAATCGTATGAGCTTCATTGTGATCAAAAAACATTCCAATTCCTGAGTGATTTTGTCCGATGACTAGCTTATTTGCTCCAAATCTTGAAGCAGCGATACACTCAAGTGTTGGGTTTGCATGTGAGCTAAAAAGAGTCGTGTTTTTTAGAGCAAAGACAAAGACCTTTTTTGTTGGCAAATAATTTTGTATAAAATAGTCTAACACTTGCTTTCTAATCTCGTAATCAACGTGCTTTTCTTCACGTGTTCGTATTAAAAAAATGATTACTAAATCAGCCTTGTCAATAGTCATTCTAACAAGACGCTCGTGAGCTCTATTAAATGGATCAGCCGTTAAAAAGACCGCCGTTATCTTTTTAGCGCCATCTTCTTTTATTAGATCATTTAGTGCATTTTTGCTTATTTGCATACTTTCATCATAAAGCTCAAATTTGCCACTAATACCGTATTTGCCTAAATTTAGCTCTTTATCATTGCTAGCTTCGTTTGCTAAAAATATATTTTTAGCTCTCATGTTCTCGTCAAATTTAAAGACCTTGGCAACATTGATGTGTCCAACGATCTTACCATCAAGACTTAGATTTACCTTTTGTCCAGGAACAAGCTTGCTGGCAATATTTTGATTTAGCTCGCCAAATGGAGCAAATCCAAAAGAATACGGCATCGGCTCACCATTAAAATAGCCTTTCTTACTCACCTCTTTTATCTGTTCATCGTCCATCAGCGAGTCATAATCTGAGAGAATTTTATTTTTTATTAGCTCCAAAGCACCAAAAACTTCGGTATTTATAGAAATTTCACTATTTTTTCTTGCTGACGTCATATTTCTTTCTCTTTTCCCAAAGTGATTTTCTAGAAATTCCAAGCTTTTTGCTAAGTTCTGTATCAGGGAATTTATCTTGATAATTAACGATTATGTACTTTATATATTCATCGATCGTAACGATCTCATCGATATTGAAATTTTTATCGCGTCCTGAAAGCTCAAGCTCATCAAATGGAGCTTTTTGCGTAAAGTCGCTAGTTGATATCGCTACTTTTTTCTTTTTGCAAAGTTCTAAAATTTTCTCTTTTTCCTCTTGTTTTAGGTCTTCTAAATTTGTGATATAAATTAGCTCTTCGCTGTTTTTAGCTAGGACTTTTTCAAGCTCACTAAAACAGGCTTTGCCTAAAAATAAAAATGGTGTCTTGTTTGCTTTTACATAGTTAAATATAAATTTATCGCTGTATCCGTTTTTGCTCGATTTTAAAAGCAGTGGAAATTTTATCTTTTTTGCCTCAAAGCTAGAAATTTCGTACTCTTTTAAAGCGTAATTTACGTAGCTTTCATAGTTTTTGATCTCGTTTTTGAAATTTCTAAATTCCTCAAAATGCTTTATCTTTCTAACTAGCTCTTCTATCATAAATGGCTTTTGAATGTAATCAACCGCCCCTGCTTGAATGGGTTTTAACACAGTGTCGCTGTTGATGTAGGCGATCAGTAAGATAATGATAGAGCTTTTAAATTTTTCTATAACAGGGTAAAAATCCTGCCCCGGAAGTGTAGTAGACAGTAATACCACGTCAAAATTTTCAAACTTTAATGCCTCTTTTACGCTCTTGGCGATCTCACAGTCGTAGCCAAAATCAGCTAGTTTACTAGCCATCGAGCCAGCTAGGTAAATTTCATTTTCTACTATTAAAATTTTCATATTTGCTTCCAGTTGTAAAATTTAAGGCTAGCACTTGCCATGACTGCAATGCCTTCACATCTGCCAACAAAACCAAGTCCTTCAGTCGTTGTCGCCTTTACATTTATACGGCTCTGGCTTAATTCTAGCGCTTCTGCGATATTTGCTTCCATTTTTGACTTTAGCTTTGAAAGTTTTGGTCGCTGAGCCATGATCGTGATATCAGCGTTTGTTAGCACAAAACCCATGCTTTGCACCCTTTTGTAAGCTTCCTCAAGCAAGTAAATGGAACTAATATCTTTAAATTTAGCGTCCGTATCAGGAAAAAGCTCGCCTATATCGCCAAGCCCAGCAGCTCCCAAGATAGCGTCAGTTAGCGCATGAAGTGCCACGTCACCGTCGCTGTGAGCCTTTAGCCCAAACTCATAGTCGATCTTCTCACCGCAAAGAATCAAAGGACGACCTTTTTCAAACTCATGCACATCAAAGCCGTTTCCCACAAAGACCTCATTTTCGGGCTCTTTTAAAGCAGAAATTTTGGCAAGATCCTCTTTGTAAGTGATCTTTCTTGCCATTTCATCACCTAAAATTTGCCAAACGCTTGCGCCAATGGCTCTCATGGCCGAGCTATCATCTGTGTAAATTTCACCGCCGCTAAGAGCTTTTTTAAGAAGTGCTGTGCGAGAGAGTTGTGGTGTTTGGATAAGTTTTACTTTATCTCTATCAACCACATTTTCGCCAAGATAAGCGGTGTCTGCGATCTTTAGTGCTGGAACTACACAATCAGCCTGAGCGGCTGCCTCTATAATTTTGTGAAAAAGTTCGCTTGAGATACAAGGGCGAGCGATATCGCTAACTAAGACAAATTCGCTATTTACTAGCTCAAGTGCGTTTTTTAGGCTATCTTGTCTGGTTTCGCCACCATCAACAAATTTATAATTTGGAGCAAATTTTGACATATATTTGCACTCTTTGCTAACGACAATGATCTCTTTGAATGTGTAAAAGTTACTCAAATTTTTAGTAGCAAATAGCCAAAGTGGATCGCTTCCTATTCGAAGCCATTGCTTCTTTACCGGTAGCTCAAAACGGCTAGAATTTCCTGCTCCAAGCATTATAAGTGATATATCAAGCAAGATAACTCCTTTGAAAATTGTTACAGAATTATACATCTCAAAACTTCAAAATTTCTTTTTAAAAAGTAAATTTTTAAAAGCTTATTTAGTTAGTTTAAATCAAAAAAGGACTAAAATGAGGTTTTTAAAAATCAAAAAAGGCCTTATATGAGAGATAAGACGCAGATGTATTATGCTAGGCGCGGCGAGATAACGCAAGAGATGAGCTATGTGGCAAGGATCGAAGGGCTTAGTGAAAATTTGGTGATGGATGAGGTGGCAAAAGGTAGCATCATCATCCCAGCAAATATAAATCATAAAAATTTAAAGCCAATGGGCATAGGCAGAAAGCTAAAGACAAAGGTCAATGCAAATATCGGCAACTCAAGCCTAAGTAGCGACATTTGCGCTGAGCTTAGAAAACTTGAAATTTGCCTAGAATTTGGCGCTGACACGGTTATGGATCTAAGTACGGACGGCGATTTAGACGCTATTAGAAGTGCGATCATCGAGCATTCAAGCGTGCCAATTGGCACAGTGCCTATGTATGAAATTTTAAAAGAGGCAAAAGAGGTTACAAATATCACAAATGAGCTCATTTTAGAGATACTTGAAAAGCAAGCGAAGCAAGGAGTTAGTTACTTTACGATACACGCTGGATTTTTGCGTGAGTTTTTGCCACTTGTTAAAAAGCGTAAAATGGGCATAGTAAGCCGCGGTGGCAGCTTAAGTGCAAGCTATATGTCAAAGTTAAATAGACAAAATCCTTTTTATGAAATTTTTGATGAAATTTTAGAAATTTGTGCAAAATATGATGTCTCGCTCTCGCTTGGCGACGGACTTCGACCAGGATGTCTTTTTGATGCGACAGATGAGGCACAGCTTAGCGAGCTAAAGGTGCTTGGAGAGCTTACGCTTCGTGCATGGGAAAAAGATGTGCAGGTGATGATAGAGGGGCCTGGTCATGTGCCATTAAATCAAATTGAGTATAATATGAAAATCGAACAAGAGCTCTGCCATGACGCCCCATTTTACGTGCTTGGGCCGCTTGTCTCAGACATAGGTGCAGGATACGATCATATCACGTCAGCCATCGGTGGTACGATGGCAGCATATCACGGCGCTAGCATGCTTTGCTACGTGACACAAAAAGAGCACCTTGGCTTGCCAAACGAAAATGACGTAAGAGAGGGCATCGTAGCTCACAAGATAGCAGCTCATGCCGCAGACGTCGCACTTGGCAAAGCGGGAGCTATAGAAAAGGATCACGAGATGAGTGATGCTAGATACGCATTTGACTGGAATAAGCAGTTTGAGCTTAGCTTTGATCCAAAAAAGGCTAGAGAACTTCACGACGAGAGCTTGCCAGAAGATGCGTTTAAGAGCGCTCATTTTTGTTCGATGTGCGGACCAAAATTTTGTGCATATAAAATTTCAAAAGATCTAGAAAAAGGAGAAAAATGTTAAATAAAGAAGAGGTCTTAAACAGACTAAAAGGTGTTATTTATCCTGGCTTTGAAAAAGATATAGTTAGCTTTGGCTTTGTAAAAAATGTAGAAATCGGCGATAAAATTTTAATCGAAGTCGAGATAGTTAGCTCAAGCCCAGAAGTGGCAAATGAGCTAAAAACGGACATCAAACGTGTCATGGGCTCAAATGAGTATGTGCTAAATTTGATCCAGCCAAAGATACCTGAGGAGAAAAGTAACACTCAAAGTGGCAAAAATATCGCGCCACAAGTTAAAAATTTCGTAATGGTAAGCTCAGGAAAAGGTGGTGTTGGTAAATCAACTACGACTCTAAATTTAGCCATCTCAATGGCAAAACTAGGCAAAAAGGTTGGAATTTTGGATGCTGACATCTACGGACCAAATATCCCAAGAATGCTTGGCGAAGTAAATACCCAGCCACAAGTCGTTGGTAACAAGCTAAAACCGATACTTAGCCACGGAGTTGAGATGATGAGTATGGGCGTTTTGATGGAAGAGGGCATGAGCCTCATCTGGCGTGGCTCGATGATAATGAAAGCGATCGAGCAGCTACTAAAAGACGTGCTTTGGAGCGAGCTTGATGTATTGTTTCTAGACATGCCTCCAGGAACGGGCGACGCGCAGCTAACTCTAGCTCAAAGCGTGCCAGTAACGGCAGGTGTCTGTGTCACAACGCCACAAGTGGTAGCGCTTGACGATAGCAAACGTGCGCTTGATATGTTTGAGAAGCTCCACATCCCAATCGCTGGTGTCATCGAAAATATGAGCGGTTTTATCTGCCCAGATAATGGCAAAGAGTATGACATCTTTGGCAAAGGCACTACTGAAGAGGTAGCAAAAGCTTACAACACACAAATTTTAGCTGAAATCCCTATCGAGCCAGCTGTTCGTGTGGGCGGCGATAATGGCAAGCCAGTTAGCTTCTACGAGCCAAACTCAGTCACTGCAAAACGCTATGAGAGTGCGGCTGCTAGACTTTGGGAAGTGATAGAAAATATAAATAGTGATGGCGGAGCTGATAACTCAGCGATCCAGCCAGTAAATGACGGCAAGAGTGCTTGCTCGAAGTAAAATTTACAAAAGATAAAATTTAGAGCAAATTTTAAAATTTGCCAGTTTGAATTTGGCTACCAAAATTTAGCTTTGCTTGATGCTTGGCTTAAATTTTGGAGCCAAAATGCGCTTCAAATCAAAAATTTAAATTTAACAGGAGAAAAGATGAAAGCGATCGTAACCGTAGTCGGAAAAGATAGAGTCGGCATCGTTGCTGGCGTCTCAGCAAAGCTTAGCGAGCTAGGGCTAAACATAGATGATATCTCACAGACTATTTTAGATGAGTTTTTTACGATGATGGCAGTGGTTTCAAGTGATGAAAATAAAGACTTTACGGCCTTAAGAGCAGAACTTAACGAGCTTGGAGAGAGCCTAAAAGTAAAGATAAATATCCAAAGTTCCGCTATCTTTGATGCGATGCATACAATCTAAGGAAAAACAATGGACATCAAAAACGTAACCGAAACGATCTCGATGATCGAAGAGCAAAATTTTGACATCAGAACGATCACGATGGGCATTAGTTTGCTTGACTGTATCGATCCTGACATCAACAAAGCTTGCGACAAAATTTACGCAAAAATCACCACTAAAGCCAAAGACCTAGTCAAAGTGGGCAATGAAATTTCTGCTGAGCTAGGCATACCAATCGTCAATAAAAGAGTGAGTGTGACGCCTATCTCGATAATCGGCGCCGCAACGGACGCAAAAGACTACGTAATGATCGCAAAGATGCTTGATAGAGCGGCTATTGAGGTTGGTATTGATTTTATAGGTGGTTTTTCAGCTCTTGTGCAAAAGGGCTATCAAAAGGGCGATGAAATTTTGATAAATTCTATCCCGCAAGCACTTTCTCAGACTTCAAAAGTATGTGCAAGTGTCAATGTCGGCTCAACAAAAAGTGGCATAAATATGAGCGCTGTGCGTGACATGGGACGCATCATAAAAGAGACGGCGGCAGCATCTCGGATGGGCTGCGCTAAGCTTGTCGTTTTTGCAAACGCAGTCGAAGACAATCCTTTCATGGCTGGGGCATTTCACGGCGTAGGCGAGGCTGATGTGGTGATAAATGTGGGCGTTTCTGGCCCAGGTGTGGTAAAAAGAGCCCTTGAAAAGGTGCGCGGTGAGAGTTTTGACGTGGTGGCTGAGACCGTTAAAAAAACAGCGTTTAAGATTACTCGTATCGGTCAGTTAGTTGGTCAAATGGCAAGCGAGCGCCTTGGGGTTAAATTTGGTATCGTCGATCTCTCTCTTGCCCCAACACCAGCTGTGGGCGACTCGGTAGCTCGTGTGCTTGAAGAGATGGGGCTTGAGGCTGTTGGTACGCATGGCACGACTGCGGCACTTGCTTTGCTAAATGACGCGGTCAAAAAAGGTGGCGTCATGGCGTGCAATCAAGTTGGCGGCTTAAGCGGTGCATTTATCCCAGTTTCTGAGGATGAGGGTATGATAGCGGCGGTGCGCGCTGGATCGCTAAATTTAGAAAAGCTTGAAGCGATGACGGCGATATGCTCAGTGGGACTTGATATGATCGCCATACCTGCTGATACGCCAAGCGAAAGTATAGCTGCGATGATCGCTGATGAGGCGGCTATTGGCGTTATAAATCAAAAAACAACGGCCGTTCGTATCATACCTCTTGGACGTGAGGGCGATATGATCGAGTTTGGCGGCCTTTTAGGAAGAGCGCCTGTGATGAAGATAAACAAAGCCTCAAGTGCTGACTTCATCGCTCGTGGTGGACAAATTCCAGCACCTATTCATAGTTTTAAAAACTAATCTTCAAAGTCTGCTTTAAATTTGCGGACTTTTTCTTAAATTTATCCTAATCTTTTCAACTACTTTTAGTTAAAATAATAAAAATTTTAAACCAAGGAATTAAAATGAAAATTTTATCACTGCTTACGGCGCTACTTTTTGGAGCGGTATGTGGCTTTGCAAATGATGGCAAAGTAAGAAGTATCGACATCTACGTCACGCCATACTACTCAGCAAATGCTGGCAAGGTGGAGTACGTCAAGGTCTATGACAAGATAGATGAGCTTTTAAAAAGTGGCAAAGTAGAAGACTTTAAAAAGGCTGAAAAGATCGTGCAAGACGCCCCACAAATGGTCTCTCCGATAACTCTTTTTGTCATTTCAGCTCGTGCATACGATCTTGGACTTCGCGATGATGCGGTGTTTTGGTTTTATGTGGCAAAAAATCGCTCGATTTTGCTAAGAGGTGTTATAGACATGGAGGGCGAGAAATTTACTGACGTGGTGGCCGCGATAGGGGCGTTTATGAAGCTTGTTGGCGACGTGGTCAATCCTTATGCATTTTGCGATATCAAAAAGCAACAAGAGATCGCTGATAAAGCGCTTGGATGGACTAAGAAAAATGCCTATGAAGCGATGTTCTCGCCAGAATTTAGCTCGCCTCACGAAGATAGAAAAGCAGCCCTTGCAAAAGGCATAGAAAAGCTAGAAGCCCGCAATAAAAAAGAGAAAGATTACTTTTTAGATAAAGATAATCTTGCTAACTTTAAAGCTATGCGCAAGCAAAATGGCACTGATGAGAAATTTTGCTTCTAAATAGCGAGAAAAACTGAAAATTTGCTTGTAAATTTAACTTTTGCTTTATGCTAAAAGGGCAAATTTACAAGTTATCTTCATTTTAGATGATAAATTTTAGCTCATTACAAATCTGCTTAAATTTCGCTCTTTTTCGTAAGAGTAGCAAAACCATAAAAATGAGAATAAAAAATGACTTTAAAATTTGGCGAACTTGAAAAAGTTGCAACAGATGATGGCTTTATCTGGTATGCGGAGACGGTGCTAAAAAGCGAAATTTTTGGCCAAGTGCTCTTTTGCCTTATCTCGGCAAATGGGGCAGACGTGGATGATGAGACTACTTTGCTAGCAGAGCGCATCGCCAGCGATATCGATTGGTACGTAAAAGAGGCGCTTACGTTTTTACGAGATGAGCTTAAGCAAAAATACTTTTTGAGCAAGGACGAGCTTAGAGCGCTTGATGTGCCAGTTTGCGACCTGCCCTTTAGCTCGCCACAGTCCACCTTTTATGCGCAAGATAGGCAGTGGCTGATGAGATTTGCTGAGGGTGCGCTTGATATTTGCGAACCTTTCGGTATTGGGGTGATTTTTGAAGGTGAAAAGCCACTTCGTTTAGAAAATTTAGAGCTTAGCCAGGAGTGCTAATCGCGGATAAATTTTGCTTTTAAACGGTGAGATAAATTTGGTTGCTGTTTTAGGTTTTTAGCCCAAAACAGCAGAAATTTGCACTTATGCGTTGCAGCAGCAATAATCACTTGGATCTTTTTCTTTTGTGATCCTAGCTCTTAGGTCGTGACGGATGATCTCTATCGACCAGAACCATATCATGTGGCCGACAAATTCAGATACATGCTCGTACCAAGGAAGGGCCCAAAGTGGTGGAGTAAGCCCTAAAATAGGCAATGCGATCACGTGAACAGCGATATTTACGATAACGCCAACTAGTAAGCCTTGCCATATTGTAATCTTTGGAAATTTCTCAGCCAAAACACAATAAGCAACCGCAAAAACGATCGAAAATAATATATGCGTCATCATTACGTAGTTAAATGCATGCCCTGCAAACTCGTAAATAGCGGCATTTGGATCAGCTACGCTCAAATAATCCCTTAAAAATACATAAGGCGGATTTAAGAAATTTCTAGAGCAATCGATCGCATCGGCTGCTCTAATGGCACTCTCTGGTCCGCAAGCAGCGTTAAACATATCCATCGGACTTCTTGGAGGAAGTGGAAATTCTGCTCCCCATTTGACAAAGGCTGAGACAACACCAGCAACAAGGCCGATCAATGCAGCCAGAGCAAATCTAGGTTTTGTTACCAAATTTGACATTTAAACTCCTTCTTTAAATTTGCAAAATCTTATTGCAATTTATTTTATGATAAGATTAATCATTATTAAAAATACAAAAATATTTAAAAATTTTAATGGACTTAAAATCATAAAATTTTTAGCCATTTTTGGCTAGACTAAGAAAAAATTTAAAGGAGAATAGATGTCTAAAGAGTTTAAAGATGCAAATGAATTTAAGGAATTTTTTGAAGAATTTAGAAAAAAAGATGGCTACAAAGATCCACTTGCTTTTGGTATCGCTAGGATCGATCGTGGACAAAAAAATACAGATAAAATTTTGCAAGCTATATTTGCTGTTGTAAATTACAAAGAGAGCTTTTTAAGTGCTGCTGCTTATATCTATGCTTTGCAAAAATGTGATGTTAAGGTTGACTTTAACGGCTCTGAATTTGTAGCTGATCTTACGCCAAAAGTGGTAAAAAAAGCTAGCAAGCTCTTTAGCGTCTTTGAAAAAGAGATAAGCTCTCATAAAAATGTACAAAATTTACATGCCGTAAAAATGGCATTTGATGATAATCTTGAACTAAATGAGAATAAATTTAAACTTGTGTTTTTGTTTGATGATGCAAAGCCACTTAGCGTGGAGGCCGTATATCTCAAGCTTTACTTGATATCGCTTTGCAAGGTTGCACCTAGGACGATCGTGCTTGATGGAGCTTTTGGTGTGTTGCCAAATGTTGCATGGACTAGCCAAAATACGCCAATTGAGCTTGAATGGCTAAGAGAAAATGAAATTTCTCTAAAGATGTTTGGCGAATATCCAGCGATCGTTAGCGTCGATAAATTCCCAAGATTTTTAAGCCACATCATTCCAGCGGATAATACGAGAATTTTAGACTCAGCCAAGGTTCGCATGGGCGCTGCTGTGCATCCTGGCACAGTCGTTATGCCTGGTGCTGCCTACATCAACTTTAACGCAGGTACAACTGGTGGCGTGATGGTTGAAGGTAGGGTCAGCAGCTCTGTCGTAGTGGGCGAGGGCAGTGACGTAGGCGGAGGGGCAAGTATACTTGGCGTGCTAAGTGGCACAAACGGCAACCCTGTAAGTATCGGCAAACACTGCTTGCTTGGGGCAAACTCAGTTACAGGCGTACCTCTTGGTGATAACTGCATCGTAGATGCTGGTATAGCAGTGCTTGAGGGCACAAAGGTCTATATATCAGCTAGCGAGCGCGAAAAGCTAGCTAAACTAAATCCAGAGTTTAAATTTGAAGCTGAAATTTACAAAGCGCTTGAGCTTGGTGGGCTAAATGGACTTCATTTTAGACAAAACAGCCAAACAGGCCAGATCACTGCAAGTGCGAGCAAAAGGGCGATCAAGCTAAATGAGGCACTTCATTAAAAGGAGCTAGCATGAAAGTTGGCATTTTGATGTTTGACAAGCTAAATCTACTAAGCTTTGCCAAAATTTATGATTTTTTACATAAATTTGAGGATTTTAATATCAAAACCTACGCCATAAAGCCTGAGATAGTCGATGAATTTGGCGTCAGACTTCATCCTGAATTTTACGCTGAAAGCCTTTATGGCGTGGATGTCTTAGTCGTGCCAGATGGCGTTGGAGCACTTGGATTAAGATACGATGAGATATTTTTAAGCTGGGTTAAAAGCTCAGCGAGTGCGAAATTTAAGATAGGTTTTGACCTTGGCACATTAATCCTTGGTGGGGCTAGATTTTTAGAAGACAGAGAGGCTTGCATAAGGGGCGGATACAAAAATGCACTTAGTGACTACTGCGATGTTAATGATGCCAAGATGTGCGAAAGTAGGGGTGTCATAAGTGTTAGTGAATTTGATGATAGAATCAAAGAACAGCTGGTAACGCTACTAGATAAAGATAAAATTTAATGGCTTTGACTCTTAAATTACGATAGAAATTTTATATTTTTAGTAAGCTTATAGCTTGTTTATAGCGCTATTTACCGCTTGTAGGTGTGCTACATTATCCACTCCGTGAAATCAAAATTTAAATTATTTCCAAGCTTTGTTATCTGCTCTAAAATTTCATAATAATTTTTCTATTTGCTTAAATAATGCTAGAGATAGAAAATGGCTTAATACCATCTTCTCTTAAAAAGTAGTGTGCCAAAGCCCTTGTCATGCATCCATTACCGTCATCATAAGGATGGATAATCAAAAACTAAAGATGTGCAATAAAACTTTTTAGATATACGTTTTCAAGGCTTTTGTTAATAAAATTTTAAAAGTTCTCATCTCTTCTTCTATACCTCTACTGGCAAGGCTTCATAGTGGATTTGCACATTTTATGGAGAGCCTGAGACGACGCTCATCTCATCATCTCTAAACTTGGCTCGTTTTATCTTACAAGTTTTGCTTTGGATATATTCAAACAAGGTATTGTACCAGCCATGTAGCCGCTCGAGGTTTATATAGTCTTTGTTTAAATTTACTTCAAGCATTAGCGAGACTAGATTAACACTGTGTCTAGTCGCATGAGTATCAGCTAGCCAGTCAAAATTTTCATCTAGCCTCTTTTTTATCTACGAGCGAACGCTTGATCTTTTAAGCCTTTCGCCCCCTATGAGAGATGAACTTATTATTTCATCTTCAAGTGCACTAATTTGCACCTTTAAAAGATCGTCTCTGCTGATATTGCTTGTTAGCTCTTTTAAATTTTTATGGTCTTGCTCTAGCTTATTTGTAAGGGTGTCTATTACTCTTTTGTCGAAAGAAAAATTTGGGTAGTTGGGATGTTGTCGTATCCACAGGTTTTGTAATTTTTAATCAATGCACTGAACTTATTTATAGCAGTAAAATTTGGTATATGTATTGTTTTTGATTTGCTATTTGTAGAAGTCGTTTTTTTGTTAGAAAAGAGCCAGTTAAAGTTAAGGCTAGAGATAAGTTATCTACCTAGCCTATAGTCTCTTCTAGCGTCCTTATAACCACGTCTATAACCACGATCGAAGCCATCATCATAGTCGTCATCGTTATAGTAGTCTCCGCGGTAACCACGCTGAAATCTATCATATCTATTTTGATAGTATGGACGGTACTCAGGAGGATATGGCGCATAGTTTGGATTAACAGGATAGTAGCCATTTGTACGGCAGCTATCCTCATCGAATTTTTCCATTCCATTACGAAATTTATAGCTTTCTATTTTTTTATCAAAGCTATCAATACTTCTTATGTCGCCATAAAATTTAGCCATTTCTCTTTGATTTATAAGATTGCAAAGTCTAGCTTCAACTTTTTTTTCATAGCTCATAGCAAACAAAAAAGTTAATGAACAAAATAAAATGGCTATAAATTTCATATTAATCTCCTACTTTTAAACTTCCGCCTTTACCAAGACCGCCTTTTACATTTTGTGCTTTGTAGTCTTTTAGAGCAATAACTAATTGATTCATTGAATCAAGAAAAGCATTTACAAGTGTTTTTCCCTCAGGTGTTCTTGAATATACGCCAAGTCCCGCGCCAAGAGAAGCACCAGCGCCACCGCCCATACCAAAGAAATCAGTGCTAGAAGCTGAGCCAATGGCTGCTGCTAATTGAACACCTGAGCGATTCTCTATAAGAACCAATGTAGTTTGCGTCTCTTTTGTTGAAAAACCACCAGCTATAGCACCTGCTACACTACCAAAAAGTGCTTCAACAAGAGCGCCTGCTCCGCCTGTATCTTCGTTGCTAAAGAAAATTTCAGGGCGAATAGTATAATCAGCTGCTACCATTTTACCTTTACCAAAGCCAGAACCACCACGTAGTTCGCCTGATCTATCAAGTGCACGCTCTTGCATCATATTATCCATCATAGCGCCACGTTCAACTATAACAAAACAACCAGTTTGTTGCGCAAGAAGACGCAAAACCGGAATAGTTGATGTGAGCTTGTAGTTGTGTGTTAAATATGAATACCAATCAGAATTTTGGTCTTCATAAAACGCAAGTGTTCCAAGGGTGCTACTACATTTTTCTATTTTTGTGTTAGCATTATTGTTATTGCTTCCAGCAGCACTGCCAGTTACACCGTTGCTATTGCCAGTTGCACAACCGCTTAAAAGTAAAACTCCAAGACCCACGCTTAGTAAAGATGAACTTAACTTCATTTTTATCCTTAATATTTAAGTTGGTTTTAGCATTATATATAAG
>NZ_POZU01000067.1:0-2725 GCF_002914005.1 Campylobacter concisus
ATATATAATGGAGTAAAAGCGCTTATTGCAAAAACTATACTAAAGAGTTTATTAAAAATATAAAAGTTATACATTATGATTCAGAAACGGAAGGATAGCTTAAAGTTGGATGATTTAGCACCCATAGTATTATTTGTATATAATCGTCTTGATCATACCAAACAAACACTAGAAGCCTTATTAGCGAATGAGCTGGCTAATCAAAGTGAAATATTTATATACTCAGATGCAGCCAAAAGTCGAAATGATGAAATAAAAGTTGCAGAAGTAAGAGAATATATAAAAAAAGTAAGTGGTTTTAAAAAGGTTACCATAACACAAAGAGAAAGAAATTTTGGTCTGGCTAGCAATATAATAGACGGTGTTACAAAGATTGTAAACGAGTATGGTAAGATAATAGTTCTTGAAGATGATTTGATCACAAGTCCTTATTTTTTAAGTTTTATGAACAAAGGATTAGAACTATACAAAGACGAGCCAAGAGTTGCTTCTATTCACGGATATATTTATCCTATAGATAGCCTTCCTGAAACTTTTTTTATCAAGGGAGCTGATTGTTGGGGATGGGCCACTTGGAGTGATAAATGGAGTATTTTCGAGCCAAATGGACAAAAGTTATTAGATGAAATAAGAAAACTAAAGCTTGAAAAAGAGATGGATTTTAATGGTAGTTATGGATTTGTCAAGATGCTAAAGTCTCAAATTGTAGGAAAAAATAATTCATGGGCTATTAGATGGTATGCTAGTACCTTCTTAAATGGCATGTTAACTCTTTACCCAGGAAAAAGCTATGTTCAAAATATTGGATTTGATAGTCAGGCAACCCATTGCAAGATTAAAACTAATTTATTTGATATAGATTTAAATAAAAACATTGTAATTGATAAAATAGACATTAAAGAAGATTTAACTGCTAGAAAAAAATTTGAGATATTTTTTAAGAAAATAAATCCAAATTTGATACAGAGAATATTATTAAAAGTAAAGAGACTAATTAAATTATGAGACAATTTGTTAAGAGTTTAATTCCACCCATTTTGTTTAATCTTCTAAAGAGATTAAGGCCAAACAAGTACGGCTGGAGGGGTAGCTATAGTACTTGGGAAGAAGCCAAAAAGGTATCCATTGGCTATGATAGCAAAGAAATACTCCAAAAGGTCAGAGCCTCTCTTTTAAAGGTTAAAAACAAAGAAGCTGCTTTTGAGAGAGACAGCGTAATATTTGATAAGATCCAATATTCTTGGCCACTACTAGCTGGACTAATGTATGCTTGTGTAAAATCCAAAGGAGAGCTTAGGGTGCTTGACTTTGGTGGAAGTTTAGGAAGCACTTATTTTCAAAATAAAAAATTCTTAGATGAAATTGATGAAGTTTCTTGGAGTATTGTTGAGCAAAAGCATTTCGTTGACGTTGGTAAAAAAGATTTTAAAGATAGTAGGCTAAAATTCTATTATGATATAGAAACTTGTAAGAAAGAACAGAATCCAAATATTTTAGTTTTATCAAGTGTCTTACAGTATATTGAAAAGCCTTATGAATTGATGAAGAGTATATTAAAAAATAGTTTTGATTTTATTTTGATAGATAGAACTCCTTTTGCAAAAAAGAGACAAATCAGACTACAAATGGTTCCGCCTCAAATTTATGATGCTAGTTATCCATGTTGGTTCTTTGAAGAAAATGAGTTACTGCATTTCTTAAAAGACCAAGGATACGTTGTTATCGAAGAGTATGATGCCCTAGACGGAAAATATGAAGATTACTATTTCAAAGGATATATTTTAAAAGGATTCTAATGTCATATAATTACTGCACTCTTTTTGATAGCAATTATCTAACTCGTGGCTTAGCTATGTATGAGTCTCTTAAAAAAAATAGCGATAAATTTCATCTATATATTTTTTCTTTTGATGATAGAAGCTACAAAGTTCTAAAAGAGTTAAAATTAGAAGCAGCGACAATAATTCAGCTTGAAGAATTTGAAGATGATGAACTTTTAAATATAAAAAAAAGTAGAACACCATGCGAATATTGCTGGACTTGTACACCCTCGATTATTAAGCACTGCATAGAAAAATATAATCTTAGTAGTTGTACGTATCTTGATGCAGATTTGTATTTTTTCTCAAATCCAACCGTTCTTATTGAGGAGCTGGGTGAAAAGTCCGTTTTAATAACAGAGCATAGATATACTAAAGAATATGATCAAAGTAAAACTAGCGGGATATATTGTGTACAGTTTATGACTTTTAAAAATGATAAAAATGGAATAGAAGTACTAAACTGGTGGAGAAATGCTTGTAATGAGTGGTGTTATGCTAGATTTGAAGATGGCAAATTCGGCGATCAAAAATATTTAGATGATTGGTTAAATAGATTTAATGGGGTCTACTCTTTAAAAAATTTAGGCGGCGGAGTTGCGCCCTGGAATATCCAACAATATGATCTTTCTAAAAAAGAATTTGAGCTAATTTTTTATCATTTTCATGGTTTTAAATTTTTAGAAAATAACAAGTTAGAATTTGGAAATTATAAACTAAGAAAATTCGATTTAAAAAATTTATATAAGCCGTATCTATTTCACTTGGAAGATATAAAAATACGGTTAGAAGAGCTAGGGTATAAATATGATTTTCATGGAACGACAAAATTTAAAAAAAATTGGAAGACGCCACTTATAAAAATTAAAAGATGGATAATAAATACTTATAATTGTAACGATAAA
>NZ_POZU01000068.1:0-21334 GCF_002914005.1 Campylobacter concisus
AGCCACGAGAGCCGCCCTCTTTTATAAGAAGCATATCTATAAGTTTATCTGCATAAAAGGTCGCATAGACCAAGTCACCTTTATCATAATAGTATCTATTTGCACAAAAATTTGCTTTATTGAGTTTGTGATTTTTTGTATCGCTCGCCACTATTTCATAGCAGTATTTTGAATCTTTATATGTAACCTCTTTTATAAAACCTTTGATCGAGCTTTTTGCTGGTGTATTTTGCATGACCTGTCTTGGCTGTTTTCGCACTGGTGGATTGTCTTCAAAAAATGAGCAACCCAAAAACATGATAGTAGTTGCCAGTGGAAGTAAAATTTTAGCTTTCATCTCTTCTCCTTATTGTAAAACGGCGAAGTATAACTTTTAAGATTAAATAAATTTTGCGGGAAATTAAAGGCTCGTATCTAAATTTATATACACGATCATACAAATTTATCTTAGGCGAGCCTGCCTAAGATAGTTAAGCTGAAACATTTAAAACGTTACCGCCAAGCTCGGCGATCTTTTTATCAAGTGTCTCAAGGGTCTTTTCAATAGTCTTTTGAGAAATTTCAGGAAGCTCACCTCCCCAAATTTTCTTCGCATCCTCAAAACCCTTTGCCACACCCTCTCTACCAGTTTTTAGTTTTTCTACGTCATCGCCTGCACCATTTAGCACAAAGCTAGCTATCCTATCAGCCGTATTTGTGATACCAAAAAATCCATTCTCACTAATAAGATCATTTGCCTCGTCACTACTTAGCTCATTTAAGGATTTACCGTTATAGCCGATATTTACAAGATCAAGTCCTAATAAAATTTCTGATAAATTTTTAGGCGCATTAAAGCTTAAGCTACCTTGGGCTAATAAATTTGAACTACTGCTTTTAACGATCTCTTTTTGATACTGCAAAAAGTAGCTATTTGAAATGTCTTTGGCTGTTAAATTTGTAATTTCAGACTCTTTTTTAGAGATATCCTTTTCATCTTTATGAAGTGAAATTTCTAATTTTACATTTCCTTTTAGGCTTGAACTATTATATGAGTTTGCGATTTGAGAAATTTTCATTTTGGCTCCTTAGAATTTATAAAATCAATATCGCCAAAAAGTAGAATTTATTTAGATAGAGCGGGAAAACTCCCGCTAGTAGTTATTTGCTAAGTGTTGCGTTTAGCATCCAGATGGCTTTTTCAAATTTTGCGATTTGATCTTGTGCATACATTTGAGTTGTTGTGTCGTCTTCTGCAAGCTCATCAAGCTTTTTAAACTCGCCCAAAAGGTGTTTATAATCAGCCAAGACAATCTCTAAAACCTCAGTTGGAGTGTAAATTTCTTTTGGCTCGTGTTTGATATGAGTAACTTTTGCTAGCTCCTCAGCCTTGACGATAGGTCTGCCACCAAGCATAAGAGCCCTTTCTGCTGCATCGTCAAATATCTCACTCATATCTTCGTAAGCTTTTTCTGTGTATTCATGAACGCTAAAAAATTGAATACCTTTTACATTCCAGTGAAGATCGTGAAATTTAATATAAAGTGCATTTGCATCAGCCTGAATAACATTTAATTGTAAAATAACTTTTGACATTTTGTCTCCTTCTTTATTATAAATATGATGAAATTATATATAGCTAGAGTTAATCGGTGGTTAATCAAATAATAAAATTTATTATTTAGTATAAATTTTGACTACAAAATAAATTTATCTTGTAGTCAAATGTAGAATTTGGAGATTTGTCTATTTTTTATAAGGTGTAGTTTTATAGCCTTGCTCGATTAAACTACTCATGCCACCATCCAAATTTATAATCTTAAGATCTGAATTATCTATCGCTGCAGCCGCTGCCGTGCTTCTTCTGCCACTTCTACAAACAAGTGCGATAGGCTTTTTAATATCAACCGCCTTTGAAAGCTCATCTAAAAATGCACTCTTGTTGCTTGGATCAAAAGTAATGGTCTTCGCACCAGTTATAATGCCAGTCTCTTGCCACTCAGATGGAGTTCTAATATCGACAATCTGATCATATTTTTTGATCTCATCTGGACTTATACTAACAGTTTTGACATCAGCTGACAACATACAACAAACGGCTCCTAAAAGTAAAATTTTTTTCATCTACTCTCCTTAAATAAATTTTTGAAATGTTAGCACGGATTATTAAATATATAAAATTTTTGTTGATAAAATTTATTAGTTTAGATAAAAATTAATAATATAATGTGTTGATAAAAAAGCTAAACCCACTACGAATGCATATATAGATAAACCAAAAAATATAGCTGCTTACCATTACACATTTTTTATAAAAATTTTTCTTTGATTTTAGTGATCTTATTTGCATATCACTTATGATCTTATTTTTAAAAGTTTATTCTTTTTATTTTTCCCTTAACCTGTGTTATGCCGATCTTTATAAGAATATTTTTTATAAATTGCTATATCTTATTATACGTTTTAGTATATTTTAAAAACACTTGTTTGAGCACTTTATATTTTGCAAAAATGATTGCATGATGGATGGTGTCCCCAACAGGGTTCGAACCTGTGGCCTTAGAATTAGGAATTCTACGCTCTATCCAGCTGAGCTATGAGGACAATTCATATATTTTGTAGATAGACTTTATAAGAATTTAATTTTTAAAGGACAGATTACTCTGCCCTTCTTTGGTTAATTAGCCATTTCTTTTTTTAATGATCTCATCACTTACGTTTTTAGGAACTTCTTCGTAGTGATCGAATTCCATTGAATAAGTTGCACGGCCTTGAGTCATTGAGCGAAGATCTGTTGAATAGCCAAACATTTGAGCTAATGGGCAATAAGCTGCAATGATCTTCACACCATTTCTATCATCCATTGAATTTACTTGTCCACGGCGTTTATTAAGGTCACCTATAACATCACCCATATACTCTTCTGGAGTTTCAACTTCAACCTTCATCATAGGCTCAAGAATAACAGCACCTGCTTTTCTAGCACCCTCCTTAAAGCCCATTGAAGCAGCAAGTTTAAATGCCATTTCAGATGAGTCAACTTCATGGTAGCTACCATCAAAAAGGGTAACTTTAACATCTTCGACTGGATAACCAGCAAGAACACCGCTTTGAAGTGCCTCTTTGCAACCTTTTTCAACAGCTGGAATATATTCTTTTGGAACAACACCACCTTTGATATCATTAACAAATTCAAATCCACTAGCAGCTGGAAGCGGCTCAATACGTAAAAATACGTGACCGTATTGACCACGACCGCCTGATTGTTTAGCATACTTATACTCTTGTTCAACTGTCTTACGAATAGTTTCACGATAAGCAACTTGTGGTTGTCCAACCTCTGCATCAACTTTAAATTCACGAAGCATACGATCAACTATGATCTCTAAGTGAAGCTCACCCATACCGCTAATAATAGTTTGACCACTCTCTTCGTCTGTACTAACTCTAAAACTTGGATCTTCTTGAGCTAGTTTTTGAAGTGCTATTGCCATTTTTTCCTGGTCTGCCTTTGTCTTTGGCTCAACTGCAACACTAATAACTGGCTCAGGGAAGTCCATTCTTTCAAGGATAACCTTATCTTTTTCACTAGCTAGAGTATCACCTGTTAAAGTATTTTTTAGACCAACAACAGCGCCGATCTCACCAGCGAAAAGCTCAGTAATCTCTTCACGTTTATTTGAGTGCATTTTTAGCAAGCGACCGATTCTCTCTTTACTATCTTGAACGGTATTATAAGCATAGCTACCACTTTCCAAGCTTCCTCTATAAACACGAATAAATGTTAGCTGTCCGACAAATGGGTCAGTCATGATTTTAAATGCAAGAGCTGCAAATTCACCATTATCAGTGCTTTCAACAGTTACTTCGGTGCCATCTTCATATACACCCTTAATAGCTTCAATTTCATCTGGAGCCGGCAAGTAATCAACAACAGCATCAAGCAGAGGTTGAATTCCTTTGTTTTTAAACGCAGTTCCACAAAGCATAGGTGTGATAGTCATTCTCAAGCAGCCTGCTTTTATACCTTTTTTGATCTCTTCTTCACTTAGCTCTTCACCAGCAAAAAATTTCTCCATCAAGCTATCATCTGTCTCTGAAACTGCTTCGATTAGTTTCGCGCGATATTCTTCTGCTTTATCTTTAACTTCAGCTGGAATTTCTTCTTCAACATAGTCAGTTGGTTTTTTCTCATCATTCCAAACGTAAGCTTTCATTCTTACAAGGTCAACCACACCTCTAAAGTTATCCTCAGCACCTATAGGAATTTGAATAGGTATCGGGTTTGCTTTTAGTCTTTCCCTAATCTGCTCTTCAACTCTAAAGAAATTTGCGCCGATTCTATCCATTTTATTAACAAAAACGATTCTTGGTACGTGATATTTATTTGCTTGTCTCCAAACGGTTTCTGATTGTGGTTGAACACCACCAACAGAACAAAATACTGAAACAGCACCGTCAAGAACACGCATAGAACGCTCAACTTCGATAGTAAAGTCAACGTGTCCCGGAGTGTCTATTAGGTTTATTTGATGACCCTTCCAAAATGCCGTAGTTGCAGCCGAAGTAATAGTAATACCACGCTCTTTTTCTTGTTCCATCCAGTCCATGGTAGCAGCACCATCATGAACCTCACCTATTTTATGGCTCATACCAGTAAAGAATAAAATTCTCTCACTAGTAGTTGTCTTTCCAGCATCAATGTGAGCCGCAATACCGATATTTCTTACCTTATGTAAAGGCGTTTTTCTCTCTGCCATACTAATTCTTTCTTACCAGCGGTAGTGAGCAAATGCTTTATTAGCCTCTGCCATCTTGTAAGTATCTTCCTTCTTCTTGAAAGATGCACCTTTTGAGTTTGCCGCATCTAAGAGCTCATTCGCTAGTTTATCTATCATAGTTCTTTCGCTTCTTTTTCTAGCGTAAGTTATAAGCCAGCGGATAGCAAGAGCTTGTTGGCGAGCTGGGCGAACCTCAACTGGCACTTGATAAGTAGCACCACCAACACGGCGTGATTTAACTTCTAGAATAGGTTTTACATTTTCAATAGCATCGTTAAAAACGTCGATGCCTTTAACCTCAGCATTTTTCTTTTCTATGGCTTTAATAGCACCATACATTATCTCAGTAGCGACACTTTTTTTGCCATCATACATAAGAGAATTAATAAATTTAGTGATTATTTTATTTCCGTAAATCGGATCAGGTAAGACTTCCCTTACAGGGGCTTTTCTTCTTCTCATTTTGATCTTTCCTTCAAATTTTTATGAAATTTTACTCAAACGTTTGCAAATTTTAGCAACGTCTGCGAACCTAAATTTTTACTTTTTTGTTGCAGCTGTAGCGCCAGCTTTAGGGCGTTTTGCACCATATTTAGAACGAGAAACTGTTCTTTTTGCAACACCAGCAGTATCAAGCGCACCACGAACGATGTGATATTTAACACCTGGTAAGTCTTTAACTCTACCGCCGCGAACTAAAACGATACTGTGTTCTTGTAGGTTATGACCTTCGCCACCGATATAGCTGATGACTTCAAAACCGCTTGTTAGCCTAACTTTGGCAACTTTCCTCAAAGCTGAGTTTGGTTTTTTAGGAGTTGTAGTATAAACCCTAGTGCAAACTCCTCTTCTTTGAGGGCACTCTTTTAACGCTGGAGATTTTGACTTAACAGTCACTTTCTTGCGTTCTTTTCTGACCAATTGATTTATGGTTGGCACAATAATTCCTTTCAACTAAATTTATTAAAAAGACCTAATTTTATTTAAAATAAACTTAAATAACGGTTAATAAGTTAGACTTACTCATCTAATTCTTGATTTTATAAAAACTCTGCTGCCTTTATTTTGTATTAATCTTGTTTGACAGCATATTTGCCACCACCTGTCAAAAGAATACAAAGCGAAATAGCAATATAAAGGTAAATAAGCTCTGATTTAAAGCCATTGACCTCATTTAATGCAAATAAATTTGCAAATCCATAGTAGGAGTATAAAATAGTAATACTGGTACCTAAAACTAGGATAGCACCTATCCTTGAATAAAAACCAATAATTAACATGATAGGCGCTAAGACCTCTCCAAGATAAGAAAAATATGCCAAAAATCCAGGTAAACCAGCATTTACTAATATACCTTTTACCTCACTAAGTCCATGTAAAATTTTACCAAAACCATGCATAAAAAGGCAGATACCAAGTCCTAAACGTATAAATAAAAGTCCAAGATCAACGTTTTTCATAAATTCTCCATGATGTGATTTCAAAGATAAGGATTTTATTAGGTGATAGTTAATAGCTTGTAAATTTTTAATTGATTTAATTTTATAAAGAGGTTAAGCCCCAAAATAGGGGCTTAAAGGACTAGTTTTCTTTGATTTTTACTTTTTTATCTTTATAAAAACCAGTTCCAACTGGGATCATACGTCCGAGGATAACGTTCTCTTTTAGATCTTCAAGATAGTCAAATTTAGCAGCAATCGATGCTTCTGTTAAGACCTTAGTTGTCTCTTGGAACGATGCAGCAGAGATCACACTATCACTTCCGATAGCCGCTCTTGTAACGCCTAATAAGATCGGCTCAGCAATAGCTGGCTCACCACCCATGTTCATAATGCGCTCGTTCTCTTCTTTAAATTTATTTCTTGAGACCATATCGCCAACTATGAAATTTGTATTTCCACTATCAACGATTTTGACTTGGCGAAGCATTTGAGAGACGATGATCTCGATATGTTTATCTGCGATCGCAACGCCTTGGCGACGATAAACTTGTTGAATCTCGCTAATCAAATAGTAGTGAAGTGCCTTTTCACCAAGAATTCTTAAGATATCGTGGCTTGAGATAAGTCCGTCTGTTAGTTTTTCACCAGCATGAACAAATTCGCCGTCTCTTACTTGGATCTGGCGGCTCTTTTCGATCAAGTACTCAGCTGTCGTGCCATCTTCTGCTTGGATGATAATGCGCTCTTTTGAGCGAAGTGGCTTGTCAAATCTAACAACGCCGTCGATCTCTGCAACGATAGCTGTATTTTTAGGGCGTCTTGCTTCAAATAGCTCACTAACTCTTGGAAGACCGCCGGTAATATCTTTTGACTTAGCAACAGCTTTTGGGGTCTTGGCCAAAATATCAGCCTGAGCTACTTCATCACCACTTGAGACAAAGATCGCAGTTTTTGGATCAAGCGGATACTTAATTAAATTTCCTTTTTTAGTAGCGATAATAATCGCAGGTTTTACACCGCTTGGCAAATACTCATTGATAACAAGACGTCTTTGTCCAGTCGCCTCATCTGCTTGCTCAGTCGCACTATATCCTGGCTCAATATCCTCAAAGCTAACCACACCAGCTTCTTCAGCAATAGTTGGAGTTGAGTATGGGTCCCACTCAGCAATAATCAACTTATCATCTTTTTCAGGTAACGAAACTACTGTCGCTCTCTCAACTGCATCATTATCAGAAACTTGGATGATAGAATTTCTTGGGATATAATGGCGAACCGCCTCACGTCCATCTTTATCAGAAACAACTACAAAGAAACCTTTTTCAGTTACTTTGTGACCTTTTTTGATATCTTTAACCCTATCAAGATAATCACCTTTTAATATGAAAAATTTAACTACACCATTTGCGTCAGCTAAAATTTTACGAGTTACCGGATCTCCGTCTGAAATTTTAAGTTCACTAGCGTATGGGATACGATTTGGGATATTCCAACCCTCTTTTATGATCTCAACGATACTTTCATTCTCTTTTACTTTATCGCCACTTACATAAGGTATATACATCTTTCCTTCGATCTTTCCGCTAACACCAGCTAATTCATTTGGCTTAGCAAGATCGTTTCTTCTAATTGTATATTTAACCTCTTCTTTTTTACCTTTTATCACGATATTTACATCTTCGTGGGCATATTCGATCTCTATTTTGCCGTCAATCGTTGATTTAATCTTTGGCTCAACAAGTAGCACAGCCGCGCTTCTTCTATTTGCAACGATCTTCTTATCACCGTTATCATAAGTATTAAGGTTGTAATATCTGATAAAACCTTCTTTTTGGGCGATTACTTGACGATCTTGTTGCTCAGTAGAAGCCGTACCACCGATGTGGAATGTTCTTAGCGTTAGCTGTGTACCTGGCTCGCCGATAGACTGAGCTGAGATAATACCAACTGCTTCACCTGGTTTTACAAGTTTGCCCTCACCCAAGTTTAAGCCGTAGCATTTTGCACAAACGCCTTTTGGTGCCTTGCACGTGATAGGCGTTCTGATGCTCACTGATTTTATACCAGCCTCAGTTATAGCTCTAGCTTTTTCTTCATCAAGTAGCGTACCTTCGCTAAATAAAATTTCATTTGTTATAGGATCGATCACATCATCTGCTAAAACACGGCCTAATACTCTTTCTTCAAGGCTTTCTATTAGCTCTCCACTCTCTGTAATATCTGTGATTTCAACACCCTCGTGCGTACCGCAGTCGTGCATTGTTACTTTAACGTTTTGAGCAACGTCGATTAGTTTTCTTGTTAAGTAACCAGCGTTAGCGGTTTTTAGCGCGGTATCTGCAAGTCCTTTTCTAGCTCCGTGGGTAGAGTTAAAGTACTCCATTATATTTAGACCTTCACGGAAGTTTGAAATGATCGGCGTTTCAATAATTGAGCCATCAGGTTTTGCCATAAGACCACGCATACCAGCTAGCTGGCGAATTTGTGCTGCACTACCTCTCGCACCTGAGTCTGCCATCATATAAATTGAGTTAAATCCACCTTTATCGTTTTGGATAAGTTTCATCATCTCGCTTGCAACGCTGTTGTTTGTATCTGTCCAGATATCGATGATCTTGTTGTATCTCTCACTATCTGTTAAAAGACCAGCGCCGTATTGTTTTTGAATTTCGCGAACTTTTTTCTTAGCTTCGTCAATATATTTTTGCTTGCTATCTGGCACGATTATATCAGCAATAGAGATAGAAATTCCCGCTTTTGTCGCATATCTAAAGCCTAAATTTTTAAGCTTATCAAGAAAATCAGCTGTTACTTCAAGGCCACCATTTCTATAAACGTAATCAACCAAATTTGCAATATCTTTTTTCTTCATAATCTTATTCCACATATTTTCAGGAACAAAATCAGGAAGTATAGCTCTTAAAATCAAGCGACCAGCCGTCGTAAAGATGATCTTGTTATCAACCATTGTCTTAATTTTAGCGTGAAGACCAAGAGTATTAGCCTCTTCAGCGATCATTACTTCATCAACGCTTGAGAAAATTTTATTTGCACCTTTTTCGTCATTTCTCTCTAGGCTTAAATAATAAATTCCCAAAACCATATCTTGTGAAGGGACTGTGATAGCCTTACCACTTGCAGGAAGCAAGATGTTCATTGAACTAAGCATCAAAATTTTGCACTCAGCGATAGCTTCCTGCGATAGTGGTACGTGAACAGCCATTTGGTCGCCGTCGAAGTCAGCGTTGAACGCCGCACAAACTAGTGGATGAAGTTGGATAGCCTTGCCCTCAACAAGCACTGGGTGAAATGCCTGGATAGAAAGCTTGTGAAGTGTTGGAGCACGGTTTAGCATAACTGGATAGTCTTTAACGACCTCTTCTAGGCACTCCCAAACCTCATTTGTCTTATCTTCTATCATCTTTTTAGCTTGCTTAACAGTTGTTGCATAGCCTTTTTCTTCAAGGCGAGCAAGCAAATGTGGCTTAAATAGCTCTAGAGCCATCTTCTTTGGAAGACCGCACTGATCCATCTTTAGCTTTGGACCAACGACGATAACAGAACGTCCAGAGAAGTCAACACGCTTACCTAACAAATTCTGGCGGAAGCGGCCTTGCTTACCTTTGATGATCTCACTTAGTGATTTTAGTGGGCGTTTGTTTGCGCCTTTTACTGCATTTGCTCTGCGGCCATTGTCAAATAACGCGTCAACTGCCTCTTGAAGCATTCTCTTTTCATTTCTAATAATGATCTCAGGTGCGTCAAGCTCAAGTAGACGTTTTAGACGGCTATTTCTGTTTATTACGCGGCGATATAGGTCATTTACGTCTGAAACAGCAAATTTACCACCATCAAGGCTGACTAGCGGTCTAAGATCAGGTGGAAGAACTGGTAAATTTGTTATCATCATCCACTCTGGGCGGTTACCTGAATTTAAAAAACTCTCGATAACTTTTAGGCGTTTTACGATAGTCTTTTTCTTGGCCTCAGAATTTGTAGACTCCATCTCTTCTTTTAGCTGATTTAAAATTTCCATCAAATCAAGCTCAGCTAGCATGTCATAAATGACCTCGCCACCCATTCTAGCTGTAAAACCAGTCTCTTCGTATCTTGAAGCTAGGCTTTGATATTGCTCTTCATTTAAAACGTCGTATTTCTCAACTTTTTTAGAATTTTCATTATCGTAATAAGCTTCGCCAGCATTATCAACAATGTATGCCTCATAGTAAAGTACGCGCTCAAGGTCTTTCATCTTGATACCAAGAAGCGCACCGATACGGCTTGGTAAGAAATTTACATACCAGATATGAGCCACTGGAGTTACAAGCTCTATGTGACCCATGCGAGAGCGACGAACTTTAGATGTCGTTACTTCAACACCGCACTTTTCACATTTGATGCCTTTATATCGCATCTTTTTATATTTACCACAAAGGCACTCATAGTCACGGATCGGTCCAAAAATTTTCGCACAAAACAAGCCGTCACGCTCAGGTTTAAGCGTGCGGTAATTGATAGTTTCTGGCTTTTTAACCTCGCCATAACTCCAAGATTTTATCTTCTCAGGACTTGCTAAACGAAGTTGAAAAGCTTCAAAATCACGAGGCCTATGCTCTTCTTTTATCTCAACTGGTTTTAAATTAGTTAGTTTCATTTGTCTCATCCTCATCATATACTTCCACATCAAGAGCTAGTGATTTTAGCTCGTTTGTTAGAACAAAGAACGTCTCAGGGATACCAGTCTCAGGAACGTTTTCACCTCTTGTTAAAGCTTTGTAAGCAGAAAGTCTTCCCTCAACATCGTCTGATTTTACAGTTAGCATCTCTCTTAGTGTATGAGCAGCACCATAAGCCTCAAGTGCCCAAACCTCCATCTCACCAAACCTTTGACCACCAAATAGTGCCTTACCACCGACTGGTTGTTGTGTAACAAGGCTGTATGGTCCGGTACTTCTTGCGTGAACTTTTTCATCAACCAAGTGGTGAAGTTTTAGCATATACATACAACCAACATTAACGCGTTCTCTTATCTTTGAGCCTGTGCGTCCGTCATATAGTTCAGTTTTGCCGTCGCTATCTATCTTTGCCATCTCAAATAGTTTTGCAAATTCGTCAGCCTTAACGCCTTCAAAAATCGGAGTTGCAAATCTTACGCCATTACTCCAATCTTTTGCATATTCAAGAAGCTTCTCGTCACTCATCTTACTAAGAGCTTTTTTAGCGTCCATTAGCTTGGCAACGCCTGCTATTTCTATCATCTTAGCTCTTAGCTCTTTTATCCACTCGCCTTTTTTGGTCTCGAAAATTTCATTGATCTGCTCGCCTAAGCGATAGCCAACAAGACCAAGGTGGCTCTCTAAAATTTGACCGATATTCATACGGCTTGGAACACCAAGTGGGTTTAGCACAATGTCTACGATCTGACCGCTTGGAAGATAAGGCATATCGACTTCTCTTACTATATTCGAAACGATACCTTTGTTTCCGTGACGTCCAGCCATCTTATCGCCAACTTTTAGTTTGCGTTTTGTAGCTATATAAACTTTTACAAGTTTTACAACGCCGCTTGGTAAAATATCGTCTTTTTCTAAAATTTCTATTTTAGCATCGTGCTCTTCTTTGAGCTTTTTCTTTTCGTTTTGGAAGTAATTTTTTAGCTCGTCATATTTCTTTTGGATATCTTTTGAAAAGCTTTTAACGATAGCATTTAGAGTAAACCTATTTATATTTTCAAGATCAGCCTTATTGATCTTTGAGCCTTTCTTATACTCTTTTTTATTTACCTCTTGATCACTCGCTAGTGGATTTTTAGAAAGAAGTGCTGTAACTTTTAGCATCTCTTCGCGGTCTAGCATAAGTAGTCTATCATGATGTTCTTTTTCTAAAAGAGTCTTCTCCTCTTCGTAAGCTTTATTTGTTCTGCTATCTTTTTCATAACCTTTTTTGGTGAAAATTTTAACATCAACAACCACACCTTCCATCGAAGCTGAAGCATATAGCGATTTATTTACCACGTGGCCAGCTTTTTCACCAAAGATAGCACGTAGTAGCCTCTCTTCCGGAGTTGGTTTAACCTCGCCTTTTGGAGATACTTTACCAACAAGGATCATGCCAGGCTTGATCTCTGTACCGATTTTAACAATACCACTTTCATCAAGGTGCATAAGTTCCTCTTCTTTGACGTTTGGTATATCTTTTGTTATCTCTTCAACACCATCTTTTAGCTCACGAGCCTCGATCTCTTTTTCGTAGATATGAACGCTTGTAAAGGCATCTTCACGTATCATTTTTTCACTAATAACGATCGCATCCTCGTAGTTATAGCCATTCCAAGGCATAAATGCTATTAGTGCATTTTTACCGATAGCTAGCTCACCCTTTTCCATACTTGGGCCGTCAGCTATGATTTGATTAGCCTCGATCTCATCGCCCTTTTTAACGATCGGATGTTGTGAAAATGTCGTATTTTGGTTTGTTCTTAAATTTTTCTCTAAAGAGTAGTGATCGATATATGGACCAGCTTCATCTTCACCAAGAATAAAGATATTTTTATTATCAACCTTTTCAACCACGCCACTACGTCTTGCTTTTACGCTTTCCCACGCATCTCTTGCAATAACGCTTTCCATACCTGTTCCAACAATAGGAGCAGTTGAGCGAAGTAGTGGTACTGCCTGACGTTGCATGTTTGAACCCATTAGAGCACGGTTAGCATCATCATGCTCTAGGAATGGAATAAGTGAAGCCGCAACACCAGCTATCATACCAGAACAAAGGTCGATCAAAGTAACATCTTCTCTACGCGCAAGCATCATCTCGCCATCTTTTCTAACCTCAATCAAGTCCTCAACGATATGCCCATTTTCATCAAGTTTGGTTGATGCTGGAGCTATAACATTACCCTCTTCTTGAGTTGCGGTTAAATAAACTATCTCATCAGTTACTTTGCCATCTATAACTTTTTTGTAAGGAGCTTCAACAAAGCCAAGATCATTTACTTTTGCATAGGTTGAAAGCGTATTGATAAGACCAATATTTTGACCTTCTGGAGTCTCAACTGGACAAATTCTACCATAATGAGTTGGATGAACGTCGCGCACTTCAAATCCAGCACGCTCTTTTACTAAGCCACCCTCGCCAAGTGCAGATAGACGGCGCTTGTGAGTAACTTCGCTAAGTGGGTTTGTCTGATCCATAAACTGGCTTAACTGTCCACCTGTGAAAAATTCCATAATTGTTGCAGTAATCATTTTTGGATTAATGAGGTCGTATGGCATAATCTCTTCGGTATTATTACTTAAACTTGTAAATTTATCGCGGATAGCCTTTTGCATCTTTACAAAACCAAGGTGAAGTTCGCTAGCAAGTAGCTCGCCGATTGATCTTATACGGCGGTTGCCAAGGTGATCTCGGTCATCAATGTGACCTTGTCCATTTTTAACTTTTATAAGATATTTTGCAGTTTTTATGATATCTTCACTTGTTAGTAAAGTAACATATTCTGGTACATCAAGTGAGAGCTTATGATTCATTTTCATACGACCAACTTTTGTTAAATCGTATCTCTCAGGGTTAAATAGCATATCATTTACAAAACTCTTTGCGGCCTCTTTTACAACTGGCTCTCCTGGTCTCATAACCTTATAAATTCTAATAGCCGCAAGATCATTTTCATCATCAACGCCCTCAGTTTGTTTTAAAACCTTAAGCATATCGTTGTCAGCTATAAAAGAATTTATAATTGCATCATCAACACCAGCAGCGGAGTTATTTATAATCTCAATACTTTCATGCTCAGCTAAAATTTTCGCAAGTTTATTCTCGTCAAGAGCAGATAGTGTATCATATAAAATTTCTCCACTCTCTGTATTTATTACAGGATTTGCCAAGTATCTACCAATAAGTGCTTCAACTGGGTATTCAACAAATTTTACGCCATCCTCGATCAACTTATCAGCTTTTTTCTTAGTCAGACGCTTGCCTGCTTGGTGAAGAATTTCTCCATCTTCGTTTTTTATATCATATTCAACTCTTCCCAAGTAATCTTCAGGATTAAAAAGAGTTAAAAATTTGTTATTTTTAATAATTAAATTTTGTATTGGATAAAACAACTTAATAATGTCTTGTTTTTTATATCCAAGCGCCCTAAATAATATAGTTACTGGCACTTTTCTACGTTTATTTATCCTAACATATAAAATATCTTTTGTGTCATATTCAAAGTGTAGCCAAGAGCCACGGTCTGGTATTATTTGAGCTGTATAAATTAATTTATTTGCAACGGTTGCGCTCTCTTCTTGTTTAAAAATAACACCTGGGCTTCTATGAAGTTGATTTACAACAACACGCTCAACACCATTTATAATAAATGAAATTCTATCAGTCATTAGTGGAATTTCACGTATAAAAATTTCTTGTTCTTTTATATCTTTAACACCGACTTTATCACCTGTCTTATCATCTTTCTCATGAACGATAAGGCGTATTTTCATCTTTAAATTTACAGAGTATGTAAGACCTCTTTCTATACACTCTCTGATCGTATATTTTGGTTTTCCAATTTCTGAGCCAACATATTCTAAAGTCAAACGATTTTGCGGATCATGTATTGGAAAGATTGATTTAAAAACTTTTTCTATACCGCTTTCTGCTTGATTGTTATTTAAATTTAAAAAATTATCAAAGCTCTTTTTTTGTAGTTGTAGTAGGTTCGGAACGTCTATCTCCTTAACGACATTAGAGAAGTCAATCCTAAGACGATTTCCTGAGTATAAGCTATTTAACATTGCATCTACCTCGTGGTAATTTTGAAAGAAAAGTATAGCCTTTTAAAAAGGCATCTAAAATTTAAAAAAGAGAGGGGCTTTGCCCTCTCTTGAAATATTAAGCTCAAATAATAAAAAATTATTTAAGTTCAACCTTAGCACCAGCTTCTTCAAGCTCTTTTTTAGCTGCCTCAGCCTCATCTTTGCTAACGCCTTCTTTAAGAACAGATGGTGTTCCCTCAACTGCGTCTTTAGCTTCTTTAAGACCAAGACCAGTAAGCGCTCTAACAACTTTAATAACGTTGATTTTCTTATCACCAGAATCTACCAAAACAATGTTAAATTCTGTTTTTTCCTCTGCTGCAGCTGCTGCACCACCTGCTGCAACAGCACCACCTGCTACCATTACAGGAGCAGCGCTAACACCAAATTTCTCTTCGAACTCTTTTACAAGTTCACTAAGTTCAAGTACAGAAAGATTAGATATAAACTCTAATACATCTTCTTTAGTAATTGCCATTTTTAATCCTTATTATTTTTTTTTAATTTAAATTAAGCTGATTGTTCTTTTTTCTCTTTAAGCGCATTCAAACCAATTGTGAAATTTTGAATTGGCGCATTCCAAACTTGTAAAAGCATCGCAATAAGCTCATCACGGCTAGGCATTTTAGATAGAGCTTTAACTTTATCAACGCTAGCAACTTCGCCATCAATATAAGCTGTTTTTATTTTGAAAAGATCAGCATTAGACTCTTCAAATTTTGCGGCTACTTTAGTTACTGCTAATTGATCTTCGCTCCAAAGATAGATATTTGTATCTTTGAGTTCCATTCCGACTTTATCAGAATTTTTAAGAGCAATATTTGCAAGAGTATTTTTAATAACCTGAACTTTTACATTTTGTTCTTTAGCAGAATTTCTTAAAACTTCAAGTTTCTTTACTGAAAGGCCACGATAGTCACAAACTATAATAGCTTCAGCAGTTTTAAATTCACTCTCTAATTTTGCAATAACTTCAGTTTTTTCGTTACGTGTCACTTTTTCTCCTTTCCGACCGGTAATTTCAAGCAGAGCGGGTCGAATCAATTAAGCCCAATGGCCTCGGCTATCTCCAATCTAAGATATAAATTTTAATTTTTAGTTTTATTTTAAGTCCATAACTTCTTGAGTATCAAGAGCTATAGATGGGCTCATTGTCAAAGACAACGAAGCATTTTTAACATATCTACCCTTTGCAGTTGCAGGCTTATGTTTATTGATCGCTTTAATAAATGTTGAAATATTTTCATTTAATTGTTCTTTAGTAAAATTAACTTTACCAAGGCCTGCATGTATATTTCCTTGCTTATCAACACGGAAATTTACTTGACCACTTTTTGCATTATTAACTGCTTGTGCAACATCCATTGTAACTGTACCAGTTTTTGGATTTGGCATTAATCCTTTTGGTCCTAAAATTCTACCGACCTTACCTACAAGGCCCATTAAATTTGGAGTAGCTATAAGAACATCAAAATTCATTATACCTTTTTGAATATCTTCAACTAAATCATCTGCACCAACAATATCAGCACCAGCTGCTTTAGCCTCATCAGCTTTAGCATCTTTTGCAATAACAGCAACTCTTACAGTTTTACCTGTACCAGCTGGCAAAACTACTGAACCACGAACCATTTGATCAGCATGTCTTGGATCAACATTTAATTTTAATGCGATCTCAACTGTTTCATTAAATTTAGCAGAAGCCAGAGTTTTAACTGTGTCAATAGCCTCGCTAAGGTTATAAATTTTATCTTGCTCTACTTTTTTGAGCAATTCTTGAAATCTCTTGCTAGTTTTTCCCATAAATTTCTCCGCATATATATTGCTTCCGTCTTTTGCTAATCAACCTGACGGTAAAGGCTTTAGTCTACTACTTCGACACCCATTGAGCGAGCTGAGCCAGCAATAATCTTGGCTGCTTGCTCTTTATCATTTGTATTCAAATCAACAAGTTTTTTCTCAACTATTTCCAGAACTTGAGCTTTTGTTAATTTACCTACTTTATTTTTTAAAGGATTATCAGTTCCTTTTGTTATACCTGCAGCCTTTTTAATAAGATCTGTAGCAGGAGGCTGTTTTGTGATAAATGTAAAACTCTTATCAGCATAAACAGTTATAACAACTGGAATATTAAACCCAACCATGTCTTTTGTTCTTTCATTAAAGGCTTTACAAAATTCCATAATATTAACACCTTTTTGTCCAAGAGCTGGACCAACTGGTGGACTAGGATTTGCTTTTGTTGCAGCAATTTGTAATTTTATTTCACCTATAACTTTTTTAGCCATTTCTTGCTCCTTAAATTATCTTCTCAACTTGTGAATACAAAATATCAACAGGGGTACTTCTACCAAAAATAGAAACATTAAGTCTAAGTTTGCCATGTATCATGTCATATTCTTCAACAATACCTGTAAAGTTAGCAAAAGGACCTTCTATTATACGAACACTCTCACCATCCTCAAAGAATATCTTAGGTTTTGGTGCAGCCCTTTTTTGAACTTTTTCCAAAATAGTATTTATATCTTTTTCAGATAATGGCGTAGGTTTTTTGGCCTCACCAATAAAACGTCCAACTTTTGGTAAAGATTGAATCCTGTGCCAAAGAGCCGTATCAAGATCTAAGCACGCAAAAGCATAACCTGGGTAAAGAGTTCTTTCGTTGATTTTTTGCTTACCATTTTTTATTTCTATTACGTCTTCTGTAGGAACTATAATTTCTTTTAGTTGATCTTCTATTCCATGATCTTTTACTAAATTTTCAATTCCTCTTTTTACTGCCATTTCGCTTCCAGCGTAAGTCTGTATAGCATACCATTTATGTGACATTACTTTTTCCTTATATCATATAACTTTAGATAAAACAAAGGACATAATAACATCAACAAGAGCTAAAAAAAGTGATACAACAGCAACTACGATAAAAACTGCAAAAAAAGCATTTCTAATTTGTTCTTTTGTAGGATAGATAACCTTCATTATTTCCAATTTAGAAAGCCTAATATAATTTATAATTTTTTCCATAATCTTAACCTTAGTCGTGGCAGGGCAAGAGGGATTCGAACCCCCAACCATTGGATTTGGAATCCAGCGCTCTACCGTTGGAGCTATTGCCCTAATAGCTTCTTAATTAACTTTTTAATTTAACTTCTTTGTGAATAGTATGTTTTTTTAATCTCGGGCAATACTTTTTAAGCTCAACTTTGTCTGTAGTAGTTTTACTATTTTTTGTTGTTGTATAATTTATATCACCACTTTCGGAGCATTTTAAACCAATTTTAATTCTCATATAAGTCCTTATCAAGATATCAAAGGGAATATCCTCCCTTTGACAAATTTTTATAAATTAACCAAGTATTTTTGAAACAACACCTGAACCAACGGTTCTACCACCTTCACGGATAGCAAAACGAGTGCCTTCCTCAAGTGCTACTGGAGCAATCAATTCAACAGAAATTCTTACATTATCACCTGGCATAACCATCTCTGTTCCTTCTGGAAGCGTAATTGAACCAGTAACATCAGTTGTTCTTACGTAGAATTGTGGTCTATAGTTATTAAAGAAAGGAGTATGGCGACCACCTTCTTCTTTTGTCAAGATGTAGACTTCGCCTTCAAATTTTGTATGAGGGGTAATTGATTTAGGCTTGCAAAGAACCATACCACGCTCAACATCCTCTTTCTTAGTACCACGAAGAAGAACGCCGACATTATCACCAGCTTCGCCTTGATCCATCTCTTTTCTAAACATTTCAACACCAGTAACTGTTGTTGTTTGAGTTGGCTTAATACCAACAATTTCAATTGTGTCACCAACCTTTATAACACCTTTTTCAATTCTACCAGTTACAACTGTACCACGACCTGAAATCGAAAAAACATCTTCGATTGGCATAAGAAGGTCTTTATCTGTTGCACGAACTGGAGTTGGAATATAGCTATCAACTGCATCCATTAATTCCATAATTTTTGCTGACCATTCGCCATCTTGACCAGCTTTTGCCTCTTCAAGAGCTTTAAGTGCTGAACCAGAAACAATAGGTGTATCATCGCCTGGAAAATTATACTCATTAAGTAATTCGCGGATTTCCATTTCAACCAATTCAAGAAGCTCAGCATCATCAACCATATCAGCTTTGTTCATAAAAACAACAATGTATGGAACACCAACTTGGCGTGATAACAAAATATGCTCTCTAGTTTGTGGCATTGGGCCATCAGCTGCAGAAACAACCAGAATAGCTCCATCCATTTGTGCAGCACCTGTAATCATATTTTTTACATAGTCGGCGTGACCAGGGCAGTCAACGTGAGCATAGTGGCGTTTCTCTGTCTCGTACTCAATATGTGAAGTAGCAATTGTAATACCACGCTCTTTTTCTTCTGGAGCATTATCAATATTATCATAATCTTTTAGCTCAGCAAGTCCTTTGCGTGAAAGAACAGCAGATATTGCAGCTGTTAATGTAGTTTTACCATGATCTACGTGACCAATAGTACCTATGTTTACGTGCGGCTTGTTACGTGAAAATTTTTCTTTAGCCATCTTTTCCTCCGTATGTGATATATGTCTTTTTCTTACCAAATTTGTATAATCATAATAAAATCATATTAACCAGTGGAGCTCATAGCGGGACTTGAACCCGCGACCTCTTCCTTACCAAGGAAGTGCTCTACCTCTGAGCCATATGAGCGAAAAACGCTTGGCAGAGATGATTCCAATTAAATAATACAAACAACTAAAAATTTTGAAAATAAAGTAAGGAATAACTGTGTTTAGTAAAATCTAGATACAGCTCCCAGTTTATTTTCCCAAATTTTGGAGCGGGAAACGGGGCTCGAACCCGCGACCCTCAGCTTGGAAGGCTGATGCTCTAGCCAACTGAGCTACTCCCGCATAACAATGGTGGTGAGACGTGGATTCGAACCACGGAAGACATAGTCAGCAGATTTACAGTCTGCCCTCGTTGGCCGCTTGAGTATCTCACCTTAAACATTAATAAACTATTTTGGTATTTTCTGGTCAAACACTGTTACAAAAAATGGAGCTGGTGAACGGACTTGAACCGCCGACCCACTGCTTACAAGGCAGTAGCTCTACCAACTGAGCTACACCAGCACCTGTTTTGTGAAGTGGCAATTATATATCAAAACAATGTAAAAGTCAAGGGAAATTTAAAAAATTTTCATAAAAATTAAAATTATAAAATACAGCCATTTAAGAATACAAATTTTTATTAGATTTAAATTCATAATACATCATTAAGCATTTATGAAAAATGTATAATTTTTATAGTTTTATTTTTTTTAAAAGCTAAAATTTCTATAATTACAAAAAATATATAAGGATTTAATATGCAATTTTTACCTTGGGCGATAATTTTATTACTAATTTACGTAATTTATTTTCTAATGATACGTTATGAAAAAAGAATATCAACTCTTAGCAAATTAATTGAACAAAATAGTGATGGTATTAAGGAAAATAGGGATTTGATTGGACAAAATAGATCACTTATTGAAAAAAATAAACACGATATCGAAAAAAATACAAAAGACATCATAACAAATGTTGAAAAAGTAGATATCGATTTGGAAGACTAAAGTTTCTGATTTCTTATCTCGGCTATTAATAAATTTGCTAGAATTTTTTATTTAAGATTTTAGCAAATCATTTTTTATTTGAGAATTTTATATTTATTGTATTCTTCAGCTAGTAAAAGTTGTGTATGTATTTGTTATGAGCGGATGTATAAAAATTTATAGAATCTTAATTTTTAAAAAATAAGTCAAGATTTTATGCGTCGAGCTGCTTCATCAAAAGCACAAGCCCTATTCTATCCTTTACATTTAACTTACTATAAATCGAGCTTGTATGTGCTTTGACTGTTCTTAGTGTAATACCTGTTTTTTCTGAAATTTCATTATTTGTTAGACCCTGATAGATTAAATCTGCAATTTCTCTTTCCCTTGAACTAAGCTCAGAGAAATCAGTCCTTTTATCTGCCTTTTCACTTTCACTATTAATATATGAGCCGGTTAGCTCACTAATCATTGCCTGAACAAATTCTTGGTAAAGCCATATATTTCCATTAAAAATAGTTTCAAAAGTATCTTCAAAGTGAGTCTTTCTCATGTGGGAATTTGCATAGCCCTTGATTCCAAGTGTAAGCAGATGCTTGCCTTCGTTTATCGTTGGTCTATTTGAGAGTATGAGTATTTTTATATTTGGTGACTTTTCAATTATATTTTTTATAACATCATCAATATTATCTTTAAAAACATCAATATCAATGCCTATAATATCAACATCATCATTTATATG